>JAGAJQ010000052.1 GCA_017828955.1 Oscillospiraceae bacterium | reverse complement strand
GGTGTAATTTTTCGCAAATTGGAGTGTAATACAAATGGGATTGTTCTATAATTATCAGGAATCGGGTTCGGGTGTTTCTAAAAACGGACCTAAAAAAAGCAGAATAAGAATTTTCTTTGAAGTGTTTGGAAGAAAATTCTGGAATCTTATTCTGATAAACCTTATATATGGAATCTTCTGCATTCCGATTTTTACAATCGGGCCTGCAACTGCTGCAACTTTTAAAGTTCTGAAAAATTATTCTATCGAAAAAAATGCTTTTGTATGGAGTGATTTCTGGAAAAGTTTTAAAGAAGATTTTAAAGTATCGTTTCCTTTGGGGATTATTTATTTTATCGCATTGGGCGGTGTTGCAATAGGTATGTATATATATCCCGAATCTATGGGAGAAAGTGATTTATATAAAGTGCTTATGGTGATAACTCTTCTTGTGGGACTTATAGTACTTGCTTCTGCTTTTTTTGCTTTTCTTATGGCATCGACAATAAAACTTTCTGTTAAGGACATTTTAAAAAATGCTTTCATTCTTACAATAGTATCCGGTTGGAAGGGAATTCTCGCATCTGTTCTTGCGATAATTGTAATAGGACTTCCGATTTTCTTGTTTTTGCAGATAGGAAATCTTCTTATTTTATCAGTTAATCTTTTGATTTCCCAGTCTCTTGCAGGACTTATTGCATCTTTTATCTGTTATCCGTTCGTTCAGAAATATGTTATTGAACCATATTACAAGGCGATAGGAAAAGACAATCCTGAATACGATTATCTTAAACCCGAAGGGATGCAGGATGCCCCTATATTCAATGATAAGGGTGGGGAAGAAGTTCCTGTTGTAAAGGCTAAAAAATCAGGGAAAAATAAAAAAACAATTTCTTAAAAAACTCTTTACAAACATATTTAAATGTGATATAATAATTAAGCAATTGTTTGCATACTAATTACTTGGATTCAGGAATAAGCCGGTTTTTCGGAGTTTGACCCACCTTTTTCTAAGTTTTTGGTGAATAAATATTATTAAAGGGGTGCATTAAAATGATGCTCAAAGAAGAAAAAGCTGCTGTTATTGCAGCAAACAAAATCAACGAAAACGACACAGGTTCACCTGAGGTACAGATTGCGATTCTTACAAAGAGAATTAACGATCTTACAGACCACCTCAGAACACACAAGAATGACAACCACTCAAGAAGAGGTCTTTTCAAGATGGTAGGTCATAGAAGAAACCTTCTTAACTATCTTCAGAAGAAGGATATCAACAGATACCGTGCTATAATCGAAAAGCTCGGAATTCGTAAGTAAGAATAATGTTTCTAAGAGGCAGTCGGGGATTTTCCCTTCTGCCTTTTAGCATTAGTTTAGGCAGTAGAAATTAGCATTAAATTGTGTGGTTTTGTTTAAAACCATAGAGTTTATTGCTAAAACTGCTGCCGGAAAATAAAAAGGAGGCAGTTAAAATGTTTGAAAACTACAGAGTATTTGAAACAACCTACGCAGGCAGAAAACTTGTTGTAGAAACAGGAAAGACATGTGAACTTTCAAGCGGTTCATGTTGGGTAAGGTATGGCGAAACTGTTGTAATGGCTAACGTTACAGCAAGCCCTAAGCCACGTGAAGGGGTGGATTTCTTCCCTCTTTCAGTGGATTACGAAGAAAAACTTTACGCAGTAGGAAAGATTCCCGGATCATTCATGAAAAGAGAAGGCAAACCTTCTGAAAAGGCAATCCTTACATCACGTATGGTTGACCGTCCTATCAGACCTCTTTTCCCTAAGGATATGAGAAATGATGTATCTGTTGTTATGACAGTTCTTGCTGTTGATCCGGATTGTTCACCTGAAATTACAGGTCTTATCGCTACATCTATTGCTATTTCTATTTCTGATATTCCCTGGAACGGACCTATCGGTGGTATTTCAGTAGGTCTTGTTGACGGAGAAATCGTACTTAATCCTACTCTCGAACAGAGAGCGAAGACAGATCTTAACCTTACTGTTGCAGGAACAATGGAAAAGATCGTTATGATCGAAGCAGGTGCTAATCAGGTTCCTGAAGATACAATGCTTAACGCACTTCAGGCAGGTCATGATGAAATCAAGAAGATTGTTGCATTTATCAGTGATATTCAGTCACAGATCGGCAAGAAGAAATTTGAATTCGAATCAATGGATGTTGATCACGATTTATTTGATGCTATTGCTGATTTTGCCGAAGAAAAGGTAAAATATGCACTCGATACAAACGATAAGAACATCCGTGAAGCAAGACTTGCTCCTATCGTTGATGAAATCCATGCTGAATTCGATGAAAAGTATCCTGAACAGATCAGCATGATCGATGAATGTATCTACAAACTTCAGAAGAAGATAGTAAGAAACTGGCTTTATGAAGGCAAGCGCGTTGACGGAAGAAAGATTGATGAAATCAGACCTCTCGCTGCAGAAGTTGGCGTTCTTCCCAGAGTTCATGGTTCAGGTATTTTTACTCGTGGGCAGACACAGGTTCTTACAATCGCTACTCTCGGTCCTGTAAGTGAATCACAGAGAATCGACGGCATCGACGAAGAAGAAACAAAGAGATATATGCATCATTACAATTTCCCCAGCTACTCAGTTGGCGAAACCAAACCTTCAAGAGGTCCCGGCCGTCGTGAAATCGGACACGGTGCACTTGCTGAAAGAGCACTTGCTCCTGTAATTCCTGATGTTGAAGATTTCCCTTATGCATTCAGACTTGTTTCTGAAGTTCTTTCTTCAAACGGTTCAACATCACAGGGTTCAATTTGTGGTTCTACACTCGCACTTATGGATGCAGGTGTTCCTATAAAGGCTCCTGTAGCAGGTATTTCTTGTGGACTTATTACTCGTGAAGATGGAAGCTTCATGACAATGGTTGATATTCAGGGGCTTGAAGATTTCTTCGGAGATATGGACTTTATGGTTGGCGGTACACACAATGGTATCACAGCTCTTCAGGTTGATATCAAGGTTGATGGTCTTACAATGGATATCATCAAGGAAGCTTTCGAAAAGACACGCAAAGCAAGACTTTATATCCTTGATGAAATTATGCTTAAGGCTATTCCTGAACCTCGTGCTGAGGTAAACAAGTATGCTCCAAAGATGCTTCAGACAAAGATTAATCCTGAAAAGATTCGCGAAGTTATCGGTCAGGGTGGAAAGGTTATCCAGAAAATCCAGGCTGATTGCGAAGTTAAGATTGATATTTCTGAAGATGGAAATGTATTTATTTCCGGTATTGATGGTGAAAAGGCAAAAATGGCTCTTCAGATAGTTGAAACAATCGCTAACGATCCTGAAGTTGGTGCGATTTACAGAGGTAAGGTTGTTCGTATAATGAACTTCGGTGCATTTGTTGAAATTGCTCCCGGTAAGGACGGACTTGTTCATATTTCAAAGCTTGATAACCAGAGAGTTGAAAGAGTTGAAGATGTTGTAAGCATCGGAGATCAGATTGTTGTTAAGGTTATGGAAATCGATTCACAGGGAAGAATCAATCTTTCAAGAAAAGACGCACTTGCTGATATCGAAGCGAAAAAGAATCATCAGTAATTTCAAACGCTGTATCCTAATGGATACAGCGTTTTTGTATCATATCATTTGTTAGCTTCATATTTTATAATATAATTTTATATGGAGATGATTATATGGAATTACTATTGTGCTTTGTTATAATATTCGCTGTTCTTACTTTTGTGTTATCGGTAAAAGAAATGTCATATAAAAAAGTTTTTTATAAATATAAATCTGATATTATAATTATTATACCGTTATGTTCTGATACTTTTTCTGAGATATATCTCAAATATCGTATGGAGTCTATAAAAAACAGCGATATCAATGTATGTAAAGTTATTTTGATTAACAAAGGATTAGATTCGGAACAATATGAAATTTGTAAAAACATTATAAAAAATAACAATATGTTGCAATTTATAACAGACAATGAATTATCTGATTGTATCGATGGATTATTGAAATAATTGTAGTAATCTGTTATAATAAAATCTGAAAGAAGGTGAGCGTAATTGGAAGAAAAAGAATTGACAAAAATATCAGG
>JAGAJQ010000051.1 GCA_017828955.1 Oscillospiraceae bacterium | reverse complement strand
ATAAGGTATAGTGTAAATTTAAAAAATAAAAAAATATAGTGTAAAAAATAATATTTAAGTTTTAAAAAATAAAAAATAAGGCATTTAAAGCATCAGTATAATTCCTTTAGTGGAAAATGCAAATCCGGGCCTCTGTTTTATGTGAAGGAGGTTTCAAAAATGACTTTTGGAGAGCTTAAAAAGCGAGAGAAAAAAATACAAAAAAATATTTTTTTATAAAAGAAAAACGGAGTTTAAACTCCGTTTTTTGTAGTATTATGTATTTTGGGGCTCATTTTTTTGAGTTTTTCCACGAAAATCCGAAATCTGTGCGTTTAATTTTACACATTTGGCCGTTTTCACGATGAAAAACAATTCCTTCGATCTGCTCATTTCTTTCAAGGAAATCACGAATTGCTTCAAAAGTTCTTCCGCAATGATAAAGATGGATACTTCCGTGTTTAATCAGATAGTCTTTTTCCAGATTATAGGGATTATTCTGAAAATGAGGACCAACAGCTTCATAAGTACCATTATCAGACAGTTTAAGATTACTGTTCTGAATAGCATCAATGAACCACTTATCGGCAGAAGCGGTTGTAACCGGAATCCAACAAGGAAGATGTCCTGTAACAGCATCAGCTTCAGGCTGACATAAGATAGCATTTTCAGGAATAGGTTTTCCCTTCTTTGCATCATATCTACGCCAGAATTCGCCATCAAAGATGGCACAACAAGCACCATCGAGTTTCGCAGTTGCAATTCCTTCACCACGAAGCCCCCAATCGCATCCGGGAGTGACTTCATTATGAATAATTACTTTGTGGTCCGGGGTGAATTCCCTTTTAAACAAAGTTGGCATTTTCTTCATAGCTTTTCTCCTTTTTTCTTTTTTTTAGTTGAATCTTCGAGAAGTTTGATGATAATATCAACTTCTTCGTCGTTTAAAGCCTTGATTGCCTTTAAAAAATCTATCGCGGCAAAATAGGCTCTGATTATTTTGAGTTCAGATATCATAAATTATATCCCCATTCGTGGTCTTTCTTCTTCACGATAGCACACGCAGCAGTAATGAAAAACTGAATATCCTACCAGTTGTGTAGAGTAAGAAACACTTATTACATCACGATTTTGACAAAATTCATTTACTTCCCTTTCTAAAGAACGCTGATATTCGCTATCAAACAACTTGATTTTAATCATAAATTCCTTTCCTTTCTTTCTAAAACGATATTTCTGCAAACTCAAACTTTGAAGTTGGCTCAGTAATATCATATGAAGCAAACCACGGCTCATTGACATCAAGAGAAGGGTCATAAATTTCTTCCTCATTCTCGCTGATTTCATAAGAAGTGCGAAGTGCATCATCTATACCATTCTGGTCTACATCTACAAAAGCACTGATTGATGGCATTTCACAGCAGACACAGCCTTCGATTTCTTCAACCTGTGGCTTAATTTCAAGGGTTTTTGTTACATCAATATCGTTTAAAACAATTTTTTGGTTTTCAGACTCATTATTTTCCTGATTCTGAGGCTTGTTTGACTCTTCAAATTCCTTTTGAATAGCATCAGGGTTAAAAACAGGCTCCGAAACAGGAATAGTAGCTTCAACAGGAACAACAAAAGATTGTTCGCTAAAACAATTCGGTGTAATTGGTTCGTAATCCGGTCTTGTTTTAGGTGCGGAATATGATATTGGGTTAATGATTTTATTGCTGGACTTTGGAATAACTGCAAATATAATCGCAGCAACGATAAGCAAAGTAATGATTATACTCATAATACTTTTCCTCCTTCTTAAAATTTAAAAAAATAAAATTCGCATATTTCTATATATAAAAATTTTTTGAAAAACAAAAAAACAAATTATACTTATATAAATCCATTGGAATTTTTATATTTATAGGAGGAAAATAATGATTTGGTTAATTTCTAACATAGGGGGCGACTACAAAAAGCTCCTTCACACTATGAATAGCATCAATCCGAGTTGTTCTGATACGGTTATTGTAACAGGGCTTATCGGAAAAACATTTAATGCCTTAAATACTGTTGAATTTTGTATAAATAATGGTATTGAAAGCATTTTGACGCCGTTTGAAGCAAAATTTTATGGTGTATTTAAAGAGAATTCGTATCTTCTTGAGGAAGAATTGATGCAGGGTTGTCAACTTTATTATAAGTATCTTGATGATAATATCATCAGAGAACGACATATGCAGTATATTTCATCTCTCACACCTGAAATTCAGATTGGCGGGTATACGATTTCTTATCGAGGTAATGAAACTTGGGAAGATTTATCTAAAAATAATCACAAGGATTACGTTTCAACCGGTAAAGATACTATTTTTTGTGGTTTTAATACTGAGATTTTCAGAAAACCTGAGATATGGAAGGATGAAACCACCGGAAATATATTATTGAATGTTAATAAGACGATCGCCTTTGAGCTAACCGAAAAAAAGGCGTTTGTAATAAACTAAGAGAGGATGTAAATTTATGCTTGAACAGATTATCGAAAAAGTTACGAATGGAATGAATTCGGAACTTTCAGACAAACTTGGCGGAGAATGTCCTTATTGTCACAAGCCTGCATTTTCCTATAATGGAAAAATCACTTGCCTTGTCTGCGGAACGCAGCAGTTAACCTATGTTGCGGCTATGGAAAGTCCTGAAGAACGAGGCGGAGAAAAAAGCGTGATTGATGTTCTTTTTGAAATTGCTAATGAATATCCCGAAATCGGCGAAAAATTCAAGCCTGAACTTACAGAGATAAAGAAGTATAGAAATAAGCTTTTGAAAATCAATGCTGAAGCTACTGATTTCTATATGTCCGAGCTTTTTAAAAAGGAAGCTGCCTTAAACTATCTGAAGTGCAGAAAAATCGAACATTTGCAGGAAAATTACCATATCGGATATGCTTCCTACGACCTTATTTCAGAATATTTTAAAGGAAAATATACTGATAAAGAGCTTTTTGATGCAGGATTGTTAGGTCGTAATAATAAAGGTGAATACT
>JAGAJQ010000050.1 GCA_017828955.1 Oscillospiraceae bacterium | reverse complement strand
TTTCTTAAAGGTGAGAGTTTCAAGACTTTTGCCGTTATAAATCTTGTAACCACAATTTTCAATATTCTGCCCATAAAATCACTTGACGGCGGTGCAATTCTTCTTCTCTTGACAGAAGATAAACCACGGATTTTCTTTGTTATAAATCTCATAACAACAGTAATAACTCCGCTTTTTATCGTGATTTCGGTGCTTGCATTTACTCGCTTCAGAATAAATCCGTCGCTTGTAATAAGCGGAATATACTTCTTTGTTTTCTCTCTTATGGATAATTTTAGTACAAAACTCACAAAAACAAAGACCGATTTGTAACTATTTTTTATACAAACATAACTTGCTTTTTACCACTTTATATGTTATAATTTTAGAGCATTTGAATACCGTCTTTTCTTCAAAGCGTAAAACTTTGTCGGAAGTCGGGGGTTAATGCCATATTTATTGACATTAAAGCGGATAGTCCTCTGTCACCGTTGAATGAAGTTCGGTAGGCAAGAATGTCTGAAAACCAAGGAGGAAATTAACAATGGACGCACTCAAGCAGATCAGCAACAGCAGCCTCAAGGCAGACGCACCCGTTATCGAAATCGGTGACACAGTAAAGGTGCACGTTAAGATTAAGGAAGGCGACAAGTTCAGAATTCAGATTTTTGAAGGAACAGTAATCGCTAAGAAGCACGGCGGAATCGCTGAAACATTCACAGTAAGACGTGTAGCACACGGCTGTGGAATTGAAAGAGTATTCCCTGTTCATTCACCCGTTGTCAGCAAGGTTGAAGTAGTAAGACACGGTAAAGTTCGCAGAGCTAAGCTTTATTATCTCCGTGATCGTGTTGGTAAGGCTGCAAAGGTTAAAGAAGAAATTCGTTAATTTAACTTTCAAAGAGAAAAGGGATGACAGGGTGTGTTGTCCCTTTTTTGCTATTTTTAAAAATGTAAGGGGTGCTTATGATGGGCTCTGATAAAACAACAAAATCAAAAATCATAGATGAACTCATAGAATGGATAGAAACGCTTTTATTCTCGTTTTTAACTATTATTCTTCTGTTTACATTCGTTCTCAGAACATCAGAGGTAAACGGCCCTTCTATGTATCCTACATTTGTCGGAAGAGACGATTCAATAGGACAGTCAGGCGATATGCTTATATATCTTTCCTGCGTTACAGATTATGATAACGGCGATGTTGTCGTGGTAAACTCTGTTGCTTTCGATGAACCTATCATAAAAAGAGTGATAGCAACCCCAGGGCAGACAATATCTGTTGACTACTACACAGGTTCCGTTTGCGTTGACGGAGTAGAGATAGACGAGCCCTATATCAACGAACCGACATATACAGGTTCAACCCGTGTTGAATATCCCATAACTCTCGGCGAGGGAGAATATTTTATTATGGGTGATAACAGAAATCATTCGTCAGACAGCCGTTTCATAGGCCCTGTTACAGAAGAAGAAATTTTCGGAAAAGTTATTTTCAGAATAGCACCGATTAAAAAAATAGGAGTGGTAGGCAATGAATGAAGCCCCATCAATACAGTGGTTTCCGGGGCATATGGCGAAAACCCGCCGTATGATAACTGCAAATCTCAAAATGGTTGACGCCGTTGTTGAGATAACAGACGCCCGTATCCCACAAAGCAGCAGAAACCCCGATTTGAACAATCTCATTTCGGGAAAACCCCGCGTCGTTCTTCTCAATAAATGCGATGAAGCCGATGATAAAACAACTGAAAAGTGGCTCAGTTATTATAGATCACAGGGCATCTATGCTATGGCGGCGGATTGCCGCAGCGGTAAGGGACTTAAAAATTTCGTCCCGATGATAAAAGAGGTTTTAAAAGACCTTTTGGAAAAAAGAAAAGCCAAAGGCATAATCGGTGCACCATTACACCTTATGATAGTGGGTATTCCCAATGTCGGAAAATCATCTTTCATAAACCGAATGGCCAAATCGAAAAAGACGAAAGTTGAAGACCGCCCTGGTGTAACAAGAGAAAAACAGTGGGTAAAAATCGACGAAGAAATCGAACTTTTAGATATGCCGGGTGTTCTCTGGCCTAAGTTTGAGGATAAACTTGTCGGCGAAAAACTTGCGTTTACAGGCGCAGTAAAAGATGATATTTTGGATATCGAACTCTTAGCGTCGAGACTTTTATCGTTCCTCTGCGAAAATTCTTATAAAGATAAGGTTATTTCAAGATACAATATCGAGATTTCCGACGAAGACGAAGGTTATGAAATCTTAGAAAAAGTCGGAAGAAAAAGGGGAATGTTAATCTCAGGCGGAGAAGTAAATACAGAACGCGCCGCAATAACCGTTCTTGATGAATTCAGAAGCGGAAAACTCGGAAAAATTACGTTAGAGGAGCCTTAAAGATATGACTCTTTTTGAATATGATGAAAATATCAGAAATAACGATAGCATAGTTCTTTGCGGCGTTGATGAAGCAGGGCGTGGCCCTCTTGCAGGCGATGTCTATGCCGCGGCGGTTGTTTTCGAAAGCGGAACTGTAATAGAAGGTATAAACGACAGCAAAAAACTTTCCGAGAAAAAGCGTGAACTTTTATATGACGAAATCATAGCAAAAGCAAAGGCTTATTGTATAGCAACAGCTTCGGTTGAGGAAATCGATGAGCTCAATATTCTTAATGCAACCTACCTTGCTATGAAAAGAGCGGTAGAAGGATTAGGACTTACTCCCGACCTTGCCCTCATAGACGGAAACCGCCTTCCGCCCGAACTTCCCTGTAAAGCAGAAACAATAGTCAAGGGCGACGGAACATCTGCCTCAATAGCAGCGGCGTCAATTCTCGCAAAGGTTGCAAGGGACAGATATATGAAGGAACTTGCCGAAAAATACCCACAGTATCAGTTTGAAAAGCATAAGGGTTACGGAACAAAACTTCATACCGAACTTATTCTCGCAAACGGCCCTTCAGAAGTTCACCGCAAAACATTTTTGAGGAAACTTTATAATGAAAAATAAAGAAATAGGCTATGCAGGCGAAAAAATTGTTTCCGACCTTTTAGAACAGAGAGGATGCGAAATTCTCTGCCGTAACTTCACCATTAAGGGTGGAGAGATTGATATAATAGCAAAACAAGGCGATTATGTCATTTTTATCGAAGTCAAAACAAGAAAAAAGGGAAGTATGGTAAAAGGCGTCGAAGCGATAACACCCAGTAAGAAAAAGTTTATAATAAAAACTGCCGAAGAATATCTTTACAGAACGGGTTGCGACCTTCAACCACGTTTCGATGTTGTTTCGGTAGAACTTGACAAAGACAGAATATCGGATATAATTTATATAGACAACGCTTTTGATTTAAGCGATTGACGGAAGGAGTCTTTTTAATGATTTACAGAAGTACAAGAAACAACAATGTCGAAGTAACAAGTGCAGAAGCTATCGCACAGGGCATCTCGGTTGACGGCGGACTTTTTATCCCCGATGAAATCCCCGCAATAACACTTGACGAAATCAAAAAACTTTCGACAATGAAATATAACGAAAGAGCGGCTTATATCTTCGCTAAATATCTCACAGATTTCACAGACGAAGAAATCCGTTACTGCACAGACAACGCGTATACAGACAAGAAATTCTCAACAGAAAATATCTCTGAAATTTCTCATCTTTTTGACGGAACATATATGCTCGAACTCTGGCATGGTCCTACTTGCGCATTCAAGGATATGGCACTCCAGATCCTTCCTTATCTTTTAACAACATCAGCAAAGAAGATAAACTGCGATAAGAAGATAGTTATCCTCGTTGCAACATCAGGCGATACAGGTAAAGCAGCACTTGAAGGCTTTAAAGACGTTCCCGGAACACAGATTATGGTGTTCTATCCTGAACAGGGTGTAAGCCCTATGCAGAAGCGTCAGATGACAACACAGGAAGGCGACAATGTTGCGGTATGCGCTATCAAGGGCAACTTTGACGATGCACAGAACGGCGTTAAGGCTATTTTTACAAACGATGAAATCAAGAAAATCCTTGACGATAACGGAATGATGTTCTCATCAGCAAACTCAATCAACTGGGGAAGACTCGCGCCTCAGATCATCTACTATGTTTCAGCATATGCAACACTTGTTGCAGACGAAGAAATCGCTCTCGGCGATAAGATAAACGTCGTTGTTCCTACAGGTAACTTCGGTAACATTCTTGCCGCTTACTTTGCAAAGAAAATGGGCGTTCCGATAGCAAAACTCATCTGCGCGTCAAACAGCAATAAGGTTCTCACAGACTTTATCAACACAGGTATCTACGACAGAAACCGTGATTTCTATACAACAATTTCTCCTTCTATGGATATTCTCATTTCAAGCAATCTTGAAAGACTTCTTTACCTCCTCACAGGTAAGGATGACGCTAAAATCAGAGAATGGTTCGGCAAACTCTCATCAGAAGGAAAATACGAAGTTTCTGACGATATCAAGACACTTCTCAAGGAAGATTTCTACGGCGGATGCTGTGATGATGAACAGACAAAGGAAACTATCAAGAAAACATACGAAAAGTATTCATATACTCTCGATACACATACAGCCGTTGCAGTTAAGGTTTATGAAGATTATAAATCAGCAACAGGCGATGAAACAAGAACAATAATCGCATCAACAGCAAGCCCCTATAAGTTCAGTGCAAGTGTTCTTGAAGCAATCGACGGCAAAAAGCCTGAAATTGATGAATTCGCTATGGTTGACAGACTTTATGAAATCTCACAGTACGAAATTCCTGATGCACTCGCTTCTCTCAAGGATAAGGGAATCCGTTTCTCAGAAAGCGTTGAAAGCAATCAGATGAAGGATTTTGTTCTCAAAACACTTGGAATGTAAAACATTTAAGCGGAATATAATTTCATATTCCGCTTATTCTTTTTGAAAGGAGGAAATCTGTTGTCCCTCTATGTTATAGGCGACCTTCATCTGTCGCTTAATTCCGATAAATCAATGGAGGTTTTTCAGGGCTGGGAAAACTATACCGCAAGAATAAAAGAAAACTGGATAAACACCATAAAAGCCGATGATATCGTAATTCTCGCAGGGGATACTTCGTGGGGAATGACTTTAGAAGAGTCACTTATGGATTTTAAGTTTATAAACGAACTTCCCGGTAAAAAAGTTCTCATAAAAGGAAACCACGATTACTGGTGGAGTACAGTGAAAAAAATGGAGGATTTCTTCCGTGAAAATTCTCTTGAAACCTTTACCATTCTTCATAATAACTGTATTCCTTACGGGGAATATGCTGTCTGCGGAACGAGAGGCTGGGTTAACGAAACAAAAGAACCCGCCGACGCAAAGGTTCTCGCAAGAGAGGCAGGAAGACTCAAAACCTCGATAGAATGTGCTGTAAAGCAAGGGTTGAAACCCATTGTGGTTCTTCATTATCCGCCCATATTTGCGTCAAACTGCAACTATGATATTCTTCAGGTTATGTATGACTATGATGTTAAAAACTGTTATTATGGCCATATTCACGGCAGAAGTTCGAAATATGCCATAAATGGAGAACGAGACGGAATAAATTTCGAGTTTATTTCAAGTGATTTTCTCCAATTTACACCTAAAAAAATACTGTAATTTATGCAAAATGTCAAAACGCTTTATATAGTATGGAAATTATTTCTTAACTATGATATAATATTTCAGATATCTTGCTTATGCAATGGAGGATTTTAAAATGAGCTTAGTAACAAACAACAAATTAGAAAACAACAAGTATGAAATGAAATTCGAAATCGGCGCTGAAGATTTTGAAAAGGCTGTCAATGCCGCATATCTCAGAGCTAAGGGAACAATCTCAGTTCCCGGTTTCAGAAAGGGTAAAGCACCCAGAAAAATGATTGAAAAGATGTATGGCGAATCAGCATTCTATCAGGATGCAGTTGATTACCTCGTTCCTTCAGAAATCGAAAAGGCTGCTGAAGAAAACAATCTTACAATCGTTTCACGTCCCGAAATCGTTATGGAATCTGCAGGCAAGGAAGGCGTTAAGTTCACAGCAACTCTTATCACAAAGCCTGAAGTAAAGATTTCTGACTACCTCGGAATAGAAGTTAAAAAACCCGACAATACTGTAACTGATGAAGACATCAATGCAGAAATCGAAAACCTCAAGAACAGAAATGCTCGTCTCGTTTCAGTTGACGATAAGGCAGCAGAAGCAGGCAATGTAGCACTTCTCGACTTTGAAGGATTCAAGGGTGACGAAGCATTCGAAGGCGGTAAGGCTGAAGGTTACGAACTCGAACTCGGTTCAGGCCAGTTTATCCCCGGATTTGAAGATCAGGTTATCGGTCATAAGGCAGGGGAAGAATTCGATGTTAACGTTACATTCCCCGAAACATACCACGTTGAAGACCTCAAGGGTCAGCCTGTAGTATTCAAGATCAAGCTCCACGAAGTCAAGGTTAAGGAACTTCCCGAAGTTGACGATGATTTCATCAAGGATACAACAGAATTCGAATCACTTGAAGAATTCAAGACAGACCTCAAGACAAAACTTGAAGCAAGAAAGACACAGCAGGCTGAAGCAGAAGCAGACAGT
>JAGAJQ010000049.1 GCA_017828955.1 Oscillospiraceae bacterium | reverse complement strand
GGGTGTAATACTCGTTCTTTTAGGCGTTATTGTTATCGGAACAAAGCTTATGACATAAACATAAAGCAGTATATCATAATGCAACCCCCACAGATGTGGGGGTTGTTGTTATCTTTTTACAGCAAATCTTTTTTCTGAAACTGCGATTTCTTTTTTATAGCGAAGTCTGAGTTTATCCGAAATAAGTGCTATGAATTCGCTGTTTGTGGGTTTGCCTTTACCTGTATTGACTGTATATCCGAAATAGGAATTGAGTGTATCGACATCGCCTCTGTCCCAGGCGATTTCAATAGCGTGGCGGATTGCTCTTTCAACCCTCGATGATGTTGTGTCAAAACGTTTTGCAACGGTCGGATAAAGTATTTTTGTAACACTTTCTAACATCTCTTCATCATAAACGGAAATAACTATTGCCTCACGAAGATAATGATATCCCTTTATGTGTGCGGGAACGCCTATCTGATGAATGATTTCTGTAACTATTACTTCCATATTTATTTCATCCTTCTGCTGATTCAGTTCTTTGCTGACAGATATCGCTTTTTCAACAAGTGTCTGAATACCGAAAGGCTTTTTGATTACTTCTGAGGCACCTATTCTCATAAGTTTCTCCTCTTCTTCAATCTGACCGTAAGATGTTATAACAATGAATTTAGGCGGAACAATCATATCAGCCTTTACTCTGTTTATTACACTTTCAGCATTTGCACCCTGCATTTCGGCATCAACTATAACGATATCGGGACGTTCGTCCTTTATCGCCTCAATAGCGTCATTTCCGTTTTTCTGTCTTGTAATAACAATAAAACCGTTATTCTTGAGTGTTGTTGCTGAAACGGATTCGCCGTTTATTCCGTTTTCACATAAAAGTATTTTTGTTTTCGTTGTCATTCGGGATTACCTCCAAAGAATTACTAATTTTTTCCATATTTTTATGATATCACAACATTATCCCGAAATCAAGGTTTATTTATCGCATTTTTCGACAAAAACGCCGAATTTACGCGTATCTGCGTGCTTGATAATTTCGCTTTGAATAACTGATAAAAGGGGAATTCCGACAATCATCCCCCATATTCCGAAAAGTCCTCCGCCGACAATTATGGCAAAAAGTGTCCAGAAAGGTTTAAGGCCTACTGATGTTCCGACCACTCTCGGATAGATAAGTTGCGCCTCAATCTGCTGTAATATCAGAATAAAAACTATAAACCATACAGCGCTCATAGGGTCGGCGAAAAGAAGGATTAAGGCTGAGGGGATCGTTCCCATAACGGGGCCGAAAACGGGGATTATATTTGTAAATCCTATTATCGAACTTATCAGAAGAGGATATGGAAATCCTAAAACTGCCATTCCGATAAAGCATAACATTCCCATAATAAACGAGTCTGTCAGCTGACCGCTTAAAAATCCCGAAAAGGTTTTGACAGATGTTGAGTATAGTTCCTCGCCCTTTTTATATATCTTTTCGGGAAGAAACGACATCGCAAGTTTTTTAGCCCCCGCTTTGAAAGAATCTTTACCCAAAACAAAATAGAAAGAAACCGCAAAGCCTATAAGTGTATCGGCAACGACTTTCGCAATTCCGCCCAAGG
>JAGAJQ010000048.1 GCA_017828955.1 Oscillospiraceae bacterium | reverse complement strand
TCTAAATTGAATTGATCATCATTTCGAGAAGTCTTTTAGACTCCGCTTTAAACTGTCTTTTTCCCATAATAATCTTCCTTTTTTATCTTTTAGCACTCTCTTGTCAAGAGTGCTAAAATTAGTATAGCATTGTACAAACAAAAATCAAGTGCTTTAATAAAAAATCTACACTTATTTTAAATTTTGTTCACATTCTGCATTTTTCATAATAGTAATAACCTCTTCCATAAGGTCGATAGGTTTTATATCGTTTATAATTTTAACGCTTATATAGGAATTCTTTTCCCTGCCGTTGAAAAGCACTCTTTTCTTATACCTTGAAAGAAGTGCTTTAAGTTGAGCTTCTTCTGCATAAGTAAGATAAAAGAGAATATTTTCTCCCCTCTGGACAATTTCTGTAATAGTGAGAGAAATCGCCTTGTTTCTCAGTAATGCAATACGGATAAGTCCCATTATAGCCTTAGGTGGTTTTCCGTAGCGGTCTGTAAATTCCTCTACAAGTTCATTTGCGTCTGTTTCATTCGAAACCGCAGCGATCTTACGATAAGCATCAAGACGTGCAGATGTGTTTTCTATATACCTTTCAGGAATATGCGCTTCGATCTGAATATCAACGCGACATTCCTTTGTATCCTTCGGAGGTGGTTCGCCCTTTTGTTCAGCAATCGCCTCTGAAAGAAGTTTAAGATACATATCATATCCGACCGCTTCCATATGACCGTGTTGCTTTCCACCTAAAATAGAACCTGCTCCTCTGATTTCAAGATCACGGAGTGCAATTCTAAACCCGCTTCCGAATTGTGTGAATTCTCTTATAGCTTCGAGACGTTTAGCAGCAATTTCAGTAAGAACCTTACCTCTTGTAAACATAAAATAAGCAAAAGCTCTTCTGTTTGAGCGTCCTACTCGACCGCGAAGCTGATAAAGTTGTGAAAGTCCCATTCTGTCAGCATCTTCTATAATGAGAGTATTGCAGTTAGGAACATCAACGCCTGTTTCAATAAGGGTTGTGCAGACCAAAATATCTATCTCGTGTTCAACAAGACTACGCCATACATCAGAAAGTTCTTCCTCTCCTATTTTTCCGTGAGCTATGCCTATTCTGACATCAGGCAGAAATTCCTTTATCTTAGCAGCACAAAGTTCTATGGTGTCTATTCGGTTATGAATATAATAAACCTGACCTCCCCTGCGGAGTTCTTTTGAAATAGCCTGAATTATTATTCCCATATCCTGTTCTACAACATAGGTCTGAACAGGATATCTGTCCTGAGGAGCTTCTTCTATGACAGACATATCTCTTATACCACTCATAGCCATATTGAGCGTTCTTGGAATAGGTGTTGCCGAAAGAGTAAGCACATCTACCCCTGCAAACATTTCTTTAAACTTTTCCTTATGTGCTACACCGAAGCGTTGTTCTTCGTCTATGACAACAAGTCCTAAATCCTTGAACTTTACATCCTTCTGAACGAGACGATGCGTTCCTATAATAAGGTCTATTTCGCCTTTTTCGAGTTTTTTTAGAATTTC
>JAGAJQ010000005.1 GCA_017828955.1 Oscillospiraceae bacterium | reverse complement strand
CCCCGACGGCAGAGAAGCACCGAGAGAGTTTATAGAACATAACGGCGGTGTTTGTATTCTTCCCGTTCTCGATAACGGCGATGTGATACTCGTTAAGCAGTTCCGCTATGGGATAAGAAATACACTCATAGAAATACCCGCGGGGAAGCTTGAAAAAGGCGAAAACCACAGAGAATGCGGTCTTCGCGAGTTAAAAGAAGAAATCGGCGCAACACCCTCTGAGTTTGTCTATCTCGGTGAATGTCTGCCGACCACTGCTTATTTATCTGAAAGAATACATATGTATCTCGCAAAGGGGCTTTCTTTTTCAGAACAGCATCTCGATGAAGATGAGTTTCTCGAGATAATAAAGATCCCCTTTGAAGAACTTCTTGAAAAAGTTGTTTCAGGCGAAATAAAGGACGCCAAAACGCAGGTTGCCGTTATGAAGGCAAGGATGAGAAATCTTGTGTAGAATTTTCTATCTCGTTGACCATAAGATATTCGTTATAGGCTTTTAAAACTTCGTTTTCGATAAAGATTCTGCCCTCTGCCGAAATGGGATGAACAACATCTCTGAAAATTCCGTTTTCATCTCTTCTGCTGGGCATGGCAACGAAAAATCTGTCTTCACCCTGAACAACCTTGATATCGTGGATAGCGATGAGGTTATCGACTGTTATCGAGAGGATAGCACGAAGTTTTCCTTCTGTAAAGATCTTTCTGATTTTGATATCTGTTATCTGCATAGAACTTCTCCTATCTGTTAAGAATTTATGTGATGATATTATGGGCGGAAAAATCTGAATTATACAAAAAAATCCGTTTGATATTATGCACCTATTATACCACATATAATTTTTTAAAACAAGAATTTTTATCGACAATAAAAGCGTGGAATTTTCGTTTTATAAAGACTAAAACTATTTATGAAAGAGGGCAGATTTATGCCAGACCTTAACATCTTAAACGGCAAAAAACATATCCACTTTATAGGTATAGGCGGATCGGGGATGTATCCCTTAGCACAGATACTTCATTCAAAGGGATATTTTTTAACGGGCTCTGATAACAACGAAACCGAAACTTTAGAAGCCGTAAGAAAAATGGGAATAGAAGTAAAGCCCTTAGGACAAAGAGCTGAAAACATAGAGGGTGCTGACCTTATCGTTCATACAGCGGCGATTATGGCAGATAACCCCGAACTCATAGCGGCGAAACTTTCGGGTGTTCCTGTTCTCGAGCGAAGCGAACTTTTAGGGATTGTTACAAGCTGGTATAAGAACGCTTTCTGCGTTGCGGGAACGCACGGAAAAACAACAACAACCTCAATGCTGACACAAATTCTCTTCGGCTCGGGGCTTGATATTTCGGCATTTATCGGCGGAAAACTCCCCGTTATAAACGGAAGCGGAAGAGCGGGAAGTTCCGATATTATGACCTGCGAGGCTTGTGAATTTGTTGACACCTTTTTAAAACTTTATCCCGATGTTGCGGTGATACTTAATATCGACGCCGACCATTTAGACTACTTCAAAACAGTTGACAACATAATAAAATCATTCAACAAATTCTGTAATAACACAACAAAAGCCATTATCTATAACGGCGATGATGAAAACACAGTAAAGGCTGTTTCATCCGTTTCAGGAAAAGAAAAAATCACTTTCGGTCTTTCGGAAAAGAATGATTTCTACCCTTTAAATATCGAAAGAATAAACGGAATGACAACAGAGTTTGACCTTATTCATAAGGGCGAAAAACTTGTAAGACTTACTGTTTCCGTTCCGGGTGAACATAATATTTTAAATGCTTTGGCTGCTGCGGCTGCTGCGTATTACGCAGGCGTTAAACCCTCTGACATTGCAGAGAATTTGAAGAACTTTACGGGTGCGGGAAGAAGATTTGAAAAGATAGCCGAGAAAAACGGAATTACTATTGTCGATGACTACGCGCATCACCCCGCCGAAATAAAGGTAACACTTTCTGCGGCGGTTAAAATGGGATATAAAAGGGTAATAGCGGTTTTTCAGCCGTTTACATTTTCAAGAACGGCTATGCTTCTCAATGATTTTGCAGAGGCACTCTCTATTGCGGATAAAGTTGTTTTAACAGAGATTATGGGAAGTCGTGAGAAAAACACCTATCATATCTATGCCAAGGATCTCGGCGAAAAAATCGAAGGATGTTATTTTATAGATAATCTTCGTGACGGCGAAACCGAAAAAGAATATCACGACAGAAATTTCGACGAAATAACAGACTACTTAAAAGAAAACGCAAGAGAGGGCGACCTTATAATAACCCTCGGATGCGGAGATGTTTATAAAATTGCGAAAAAACTTCGTGACCTTATCTAAGGAAAGGGGAATTTTATGCTTAATGAAAAAACAAGGGCAGTTTATGAGTATATAAAGCAGAGAATTGAAGAAACGGGCGTTCCGCCGACGATGAAAGAAATCTGTGATGATTTAGGACTCGGTTCTACATCAACCGCGCACAGATATGTCGAAAATCTTATCGATTTAGGACTTGCCGAAAAATCGGGCGGAAGCAAGAACAGAACAATAAGACTTACGGGTATTTCCTCGGGAAGAATTATCCCCGTTGTAGGAAATGTCGCTGCGGGAAACCCTATTACCGCTATTGAGGACATAACCGAATACATCCACTTTCAGCCCGAAAGAAACTATAAGGGTGACCTTTTTGCGCTTGTCATAAAGGGTGAAAGTATGATAAACTGCGGAATTTTTGACGGCGATATTGTTGTTGTCGAAAAAATGCAGACTGTTAAAAACTCAGAAATCGCTATATGTATGGTTGACGGCGAAGCTACCTGCAAACGCTTTTTCAAAGAAGAAGGACACTACAGACTTCAGCCCGAAAACGACGATATGGATCCTATCATAGTAGATGAATGTGAAATAATCGGCAAGGTTGTTGCCGTTATCAGATATTTATATTAAGAAAAAGGAGCAGAAAATTATGCAGAACAAAGTTAAAGTAGTAATTTGCGGAAAAGAATATACAATAAACACTGATGAAGTTCCGAGCTATGTAATAAGCCTCGCTAAAAGACTTGACAATCAGATGAACGCTATTATGGATTCATCGGACAACATTCCCGTTACAACAGCGGCAGTTTTAACAGCTCTTTCAGCGCTCGACGAAGCTCACAAGGCTAATATGGATATGGACAGAATAAGAGTTCAGATAAAAGATTATGTTGATGACGCTCATACAGCGAGAGCAGACTGCGACGAAAAGGATAAGGAAATCGCACTTCTTCGAACTAAGATCGTTTCTCTCGAAAACGAACTTAAAATAAAGAAGCTTGCTGAAAACTGATTTTTGATTGAAGCAGGAGTGTTTCGCACTTTGCGAAGTGCGACCATACTTTCTACTCGTGTAGAAAGTAGGCAAAGACACGCCACTTGGCGTGGAGCCTTCGCCTGCTCACGCGCAGGCGTTCGGATTATTCCATTCGCAACGGCAGAGTAGCCCGTTGCCGATATTACGAATGAAAAATAACTTTTCATCGCACGCACCAACTTTATTTATATGCTCATTAGCGTGTGCGTTACCGAGCCATTCGGTAATTTATAAAAATAAAGTTCGTAACGAACTGCCCGCGGGTGCTACCCGTAGAGGAGGTGTAAAGAATGTCATACCCACTTATCGAAAAATTCAACCGTTCGCTGATAGAATATGGCGATGATGTCGTCGTTGCACTTTCGGGCGGTGCGGACAGCGTATGTCTTCTTTACAATATGCTTTCCTTGTGGGAAAGAGGCTACATAGAAACCCTTACGGCTGTCCACTGTAACCACGGGCTTCGCGGTGAGGAAGCCGACAGAGATGAGAAGTTCTGTAAAGACCTTTGCAATAAGCTTAAAATTCATCTCTACTGCGAAAAAATCCCCGTTACAGAATACGCTAAGGAACATTCTTTATCTCTTGAAGAAGCGGGAAGAAACCTTCGCTATAAAGCCTTTGAAAAATACAGAATGGGCGGAAAAATCGCAACCGCACACAATAAAAAGGACAATGCCGAAACAGTTATCTTCAATCTTATAAGGGGAACTTCCCTTGCGGGAATGGGCGGAATTCCAATTATGCGTGACGCTATCATACGCCCTTTGCTTGACGTTTCAAGAGATGAGATTGAAGACTACTTAAAAGAAATCGGCGCAGACTATGTTACCGACCACACAAACCTTGAAACAAAATATTCGAGAAACAAGATAAGGCTTTCTATTATTCCCGAAATGGAGAATATAAATGAGGGTGCTGTAAACAATATAACATCATTTGCAAAGCTCGCTTCTTATGATGAGGAATTTCTTTCAGACCTTGCGGATGATTATCTTTCAGAACTTCGTCACGGCGAAAACGAACTCGACCTTATTATAGAAAACGAGGACAGAACAGAAGCCGAAGATATTCCCTATGCAATTCTTTCGAGGGTTATAAAAAAATTCCTTACAGAAAAGGGCTTTTCTGCCGACCGACACAGAATTGACACAATTATGGATTATTGTAGAGAGGGCGACGGTTTTTTAAACCTCTCCCCGACGGCGACTTTAGAGGTAAGAGGTTACAGGATTATTTTAACTCAGAAAGAAACCCCGCCTTTTACCTTTGAGATAAGACTTTCAGAGGGGGAAAATTTTACCCCCTATAAAAAAGTAATACTTATTTATCATAATTCAGAGGACAATGACGAACTTGTTAACAAAAAGTTCACAAATCATATCCTCGATTGTGATAAGATATTAGGTACCGTTCTCACTGCGAGAAATCGCAGAAATTCCGATAGAATACAGCTTGTCGGAAGAGAATTTCAGCATAGAATAAAAAAGCTCTATGAAAATATATCCGCTTTCGAAAAGGACAGAAAAATCCTTATAGCAGACGAGGGCGATATCATTTTTGCCGAAGATTTCGGCGTTTCGGAGAGAGTTAAGGTTACAGAAGAAACAAAAAGAATACTTGAAATAAGAATAGAGGAATTATAATGACATCAGCTGAAACAGAAGTAAAATCGGTTCTCATTTCTGAAGAAGAAATCAAAGAAGCGATAGCAAAGACAGGAAAAGAAATTTCAGAAAAATACAAGGGCAAAAAGCTCCTCGTTGTAGGGATTTTAAAGGGTTCATTCGTTTTTGTTGCCGACCTTGTAAGAGAGATAACTATCCCTTGCGAAGTTGATTTTATGGCGGCAAAAAGTTATGGAAGCTCTACTGTTTCAAGCGGTGATGTTAACATAACAAGAGATATAGCTTCTGACCTTTCGGGGTATAATATAATTATTGCCGAAGATATTCTGGATACAGGAAACACTCTTTCAAAGGTAAAGAGAAAGTTGCTCGAAAGAAACCCCGAGTCGTTGGAACTTATAGTTCTTCTCGACAAGCCCGACAGAAGAACAGCTGAAATCGAAGCAGACAAGGCACTTTTCACAATCCCCGACGCTTTTGTTGTCGGCTACGGGCTTGACTATGATGAAAAATACAGAAACCTTAAATACATAGGCGTTCTGTAAAAATAAACGGAGAAAAAATAAAAAAACAAGGAGTTGACCTATTTGAAAAGCAGTAAAGGCGGAGTTGTAATCTATATAATTATTGCCGGTGCGATTATCGGAACCCTTCTGGGTATACTTCTGACCACAGGCAGTAGTGTTACAGAAAGAAAATACTCCGAAATAGTGGCGTATTTTGATAATTATCAGGTCGAAGAATATACTCTTGACCTCGGTAACGGCTCGGGAACGGGCAAGCTCACAATGAAAGTAAAGGACAAGGAAAACGAAATCGTTTATACTGTTCCTAATATCTCACTTTTCGTTGATGATGTTGACCTTTCTGAATACAGAGCTGAATATAACGCTCAGAACCCCGATAAACCGCTTGTATGCGACCTTGTTCCCATAAAGGACAACAGTCTGCTTATAAGCACAATTCCTATGATCATTCTTATAGGACTTACAGTTATCCTCTTTATCGTTATGATGCGTCAGGCATCGGGCGGAGGAAAGATGAATAACTTCTCAAAGGCAAACGCAAAGACACTTTCTGCATCGGGAAAGAAAACAACTTTCGCAGATGTTGCGGGTGCTGATGAAGAAAAGGAAGAAATGGCTGAAATCGTTGACTTCCTCAAAAACCCAAGAAAATATAAAGATATAGGCGCAAGAATCCCTCATGGTGCACTTCTTGTCGGCCCTCCCGGAACGGGTAAGACACTTCTTGCTAAGGCCGTTGCAGGCGAAGCGGGTGTTCCGTTCTTCTCAATCTCAGGCTCTGATTTCGTTGAAATGTTCGTCGGCGTCGGTGCTTCAAGAGTAAGAGACCTTTTTGAAACAGCGAAAAAGCAGGCCCCCTCTATTATCTTCATAGACGAAATCGACGCTGTCGGCAGAAGACGTGGCGCAGGCCTTGGCGGCGGACACGACGAAAAGGAACAGACTTTAAACCAGATCCTCGTTGAAATGGACGGTTTTGATACAAACGACAGCGTAATAGTTATCGCCGCTACAAACCGTAAGGATATCTTAGACCCCGCACTTATGCGTCCCGGAAGATTTGACAGACATATCTTCGTCAACTACCCCGATGTAAAGGGCAGAGAAGATATTTTAAAAGTTCACACAAGAACAAGACCTTTAGGCCCCGATGTTGACCTTAAGGTTATCGCAAAGACTACTCAGGGATTTACGGGTGCTGACCTTGAAAACCTCGTTAACGAAGCCGCACTTCTTGCTGCAAGAAAGAACAGAAAGGCTATTACAGAAGAAGACATCGAAGAAGCAACAATCAAGGTTATCGCAGGCCCCGAAAAGAAATCACATGTTGTTACCGAAAGAGACAGAAAGATTACTTCTTTCCACGAAGCAGGCCACGCTGTTGCAGCTTATTTCCTTGAAACACAGGAAAAGGTTCAGCAGGTTACAGTTATTCAGAGAGGAATGGCTGCGGGTCTTACAATAACACGTCCCGAAACCGACGACAGACACGTTACAAGAACATATATGAAGGAAAGCATTGTTATGCTTCTCGGCGGTAGAGTTGCCGAAGAAATCGCACTCGACGATATCAGCACAGGTGCTTCAAACGATATCGAAAGAGCAACAAAGACCGCAAGAAATATGATAATGAAATACGGCTTCTCTAATAAGATAGGCCCCGTTGTATATGGTTCTGACTCTGATGAAGTTTTCTTAGGAAGAGATTATGGTCATACACAAACACTCAGCGACAAGGTTGCTTCTGAAATCGATGATGAAGTAAAACGTCTTATCGATGAAGCACATGAACAGTGTAAGAAGATTCTTACCGACCATAGAGATAAACTCGACCTCGTTGCTAAATATCTTATCCACTTTGAAAAGGTTGACAGTGAACTTTTCGAAAAGCTTATGAATGGCGAAGTTACTGACGAAGATGTTGAAAAGAAAATCGTTGAAGAACTTAAAAAGAAAGAAAACATCGGCGAAAACTTAGATGTTACAGTTTCTGATGAGGTTAAGGACAACAACGCTGAAAAGGCAGAAGAAAAGTCTGAAAAGGCGGAAGAAAAGGCTTCTGAAGAAGAAAAGAAGACAGAAGAAAAGGTTGAAGAAAAACCCGCCGAAACAGAAGAAAAGAAAACCGAAGAATAAAGAAATATCCCCCACTTTTTGTGGGGGATTTTTTTGTGTAATATTATTTTCTGCCCTCGCTCGTTGCGGGGCGCCACATTTGATACATACACTAATGAGCGTATATAAAAAGTTGGTGCGCGCGATGAAAAGTTATTTTCATTCGTAATATCGGCAACGGATTGTATCTTATTGCGAATGGACTAATCCGAACGCGAACGCGTGAGTGAGCGAAGGCTCCACGCTTAAGTGGCGTGTCTTTGCCTACTTTCTACACGAGTAGAAAGTATGGTCGCTGTTAAAGGCTGTGAGACAGCCGACAGCGAAACCCTTTATAAAAATATTACCGTGCGGTCGAAATCTGTCGGGGATATTTCTTTAATTGCTATCCATAAAACTCTCATATAAGGCGGAACAAATGCCGAAAACTCATATGGAACAGAAACCTCATAGGTATGGAATTTTAAAAACTCTTTTCCGAAAAAATGAATTTCTATCTCGCCCTTTTCCTTGTCGATAAACCCCTCCATAACAGAAGTTATCTTGTCTTTCGAGGTTGTATTCTGAATTGCGATGTAACTTTCGCAGAGCCCGAAAACTGTGAAAAATAAAATCAGCGTTATCATAAAAGTAAGTGTGAAAACTCTTCTCATATAACTACTCCTTAATCTCATAAAACGCGGAAACAAGGGATTTTCCGAGGAGTTCCCCTGCGTTTTCCGCTTCTTCAACAGAATTTGCGTGTCCGCCGATTTCTATTAAAAGCGAGCCGTCGGTCAAATCCTGATTATAGTTTTTATATGTAAAGAGTATGGGGCGACAAAACCCCTTATAATCATCATAGATATTTTTCTGGATAAGACAGGCGAGTCTGAAATTCTTGTCATACCCCTCATAGTTGCAACCCGAAATGATCATAACCTGAGCCGAGGTTTTATCATCTTTTTCATAAACGGGTGCAACCCTCACTCCACCCTCGCGTTCTATTGCATCTCTATGAATATCGAGAACAATTTTTATATCGGGATTTTGTTTTAAGATGTTTTCTACTGTAACCCTGCTTCTGTCATAAGAGCCGTTATATGAAGGATAATCGTGTATCGTTTTGTCGTGGATAACACCTATACCCGCTTTTTCGAGTTCTTCCGTTATTTTTTCGCCGACAGCGACAACGTTGTATCTTTCATCGGTTGTACGCGATATGAAAGAGTCATCATAAAAATCACGGGAATACGGCTCATAGCTTTCTGTCGTGTGGGTATGCATTATAAGAACTTCTTTTCGCCCGTCGCAGATCATTTTGAATTCGGGAAGAATGAGGCTTTCTTTCATAAGATAATTGTTCTTTACATCGGTTATATTCCTTACCTGCGCACCGCCGTTTAAAGAGAAGAAATCATCGCCTTTCTGTCTTCCGAAATTCAGCCTTAAAATCTCACCGCTGTTGTTTTCAATTTCTTCGGGGTATGGTAAAGGTTCGTTTTCAGAAAGGGGTTCTTCTTTTGTTTCTGTTATCGTTTCTTCTATGTTATTCCCCTTTGAAATAGCTTCGTTTTCAAAAAAAGTTATGTTATAATTTCCGTCTTCTTCCTCTGTAATATTCTCTGCAGAAATCTCACCGTTATTTATCGTCATAGAAAAAATCGGAATGGTTATTGTGAGAAGTGTTATTATGATAAATCGTTTTAAAAATGTCCCCATATTTTTCATTTTATCACCTGCTTTTTAAAAAATCTCCCCCACTAATAATACGCCTTAAAATTCACAAATATTCTATTGACACAAATCTCTTTCTGCGTTAAACTTTTCTTATATTATTTTTAAAGGAGAATTTTTATGGACAAGACAAAATTCGGCATTACAGTCGGTGCACTTTCTGCAATAGGTTATCTCTGCGGATATCTCGGTATGACACCGATGATTATCTTCTTCGTTTTCACACTCGCTCTTTCTGCTGAAAGAGTTATCAAGGTAAACGCTTTGCAGTCAATGCTCCTTTCATTCGTTTTCGTCCTCGTAAAGATTGTTATGGGCTGGCTCATTTCTCTTAACGGAAATATTGTTGAACTCGCTTATAAAATCAACTCGACAGTCGGCGAAATCTTCTCGGCAATTTCAAAGTTTACTCACGGCGTAAACGGATTTTTCGACATCGTTGAAACAGTTATCTTTATGATACTTATCTTTATGGCATTCAGCGGAAAAATCGTTAAACTCCCTGTTATCTCTAAGATTGCCGAAAAGCATATCGCAGAATAAAACGAGAAATCTTGTACTTTTTACTGCGTCAGTTCCCCTCGTAGTACAACGCGTACGACTTCGGGAAACTTCCTTGTATAAAGCACAATCTTTTCGTTTTATTGAAAAGCTAAAGAAATAAGAAATCCCCCACATTTCGTGGGGGATTTTTTATTTTTTAGAATAAATCGCGAAACGATATGTCCTCCGCGGTCACGCAGAAATAAAACTTCGGTAACAGATTTCTCCGTTACCGAGCCGTTTTTTATTTCTTGAAATACACTTCGTAACGATATGTCCTCCGCGGTCACGCGGCAACGCAAAAGCACCTGCGGTCTCTCATCTCGCAGGTGCTTTTGACTTAGCTAACTATTTACCCTAATCCAAAATATAGACATTGACTTGGTGAGCGCCCCATTTACAACTTGACGCATAAGAATCACAAAATACGTCAACTAAAACTCTGCCGTCCATAAGGGCGATTCCGGTGTCGGCAGCAACGGCATAACCATAAACTATCTTGCCGTCTGTAGAAGCGATATAAAGTTCTGTTCCATAAGGAATGATTTCGGGGTTAACAGCAACTGTTCCGACGTAAAGACGCTGTCCGCTTGCACCCTTGGGGCTCTGTCTCTTTGAAGAGTAAGCGGTTGCTTTTCCTGTTATAACCTTTGAGTAGGAAACGGGAATTCCGTTTTCGTCGAGTTCGACTTCCTTAGCGGTTGACCAGGGTGTGCGCTTTGCTGTTCCTGTTGCGATAACTTCGTTTACAGGTTCTGTTGTAACTTCTTCGCTGATGATGTTGAAAGCTGAGAGCTTTCCGTCGATGTATGTTGTTTCGGAGATTGTTGTAAGTTCGCCGTCAACACCTTCTGTTACAACTGTTTCTGTGTTCATCTTATAGAAAGAAGATTTCACATTTTCTGTTTCATAAGGGATAGTTGTTACTTTTGTTTCAACAGTTCTGAGAACTCTCTGTATCACGATTTCGTTTCCCTCTTCTAAAGTAGAGTCAACGCTGATGTTTATAAGGTCATCATCGTCGATTTCTATATCCGCTTTGTCAAGGATATATCCTACTGTTTCGAGAGTTGTTGCCCATACAGTAACTGTCTTTCCGTCAGCTGTTACGGGAACTTCGAATGCGCGGTTTATAACAATCTCTGAAATGTCGTTTCTGTTTTCAGAACCGAATGTAACAACGTCATAATCACCGAGCGAAATTCCGTGCTCAGTGAGTATTTCCCCTACGTCGTCATTCTTAGAGAAAACTCTGATTGTTTTGTCACCGTCGGATATCGTGATTTTTGTGTTGAACACCGCAAGACCTGTCATAAAAACTATAACCAGCGCGGCAATTATTGAAAAGATAGTCAACACCAGATACTGTTCCAGAAATACACGCTTGAACTTATCAAGCATCATTCGGAAATTCATATCAATAACTCCTTTTCGGCGCAAATCCTTTGCACCTCTGATTTGTGTGCTTGTAACCATTTTGTAAATTATATCGAAGTTTTTTGTTTATGTCAAACGTCTTTATTAAGGCGGTTTTGTGCAGTTGTAACAAAAACGACAAGGAAATAAATGTCATAAAAGGATAAAAAAGGTCTTTAAAAGGCGATTTTGGAAGCTTTTCCCAAAAATAGCCTTTACTCCATTGGGCAAAAGGCTAAAAAACGCTTAAAATATACATTTAATGGAAATAATTTGAAGAAATTAGGAAGTTTTTGAGGCTCAGAATTTGAAAAAAGTCTTAAATTTCGGGGTTTGAGGCAATTTTTTTGTATCAAGTGTGCAAAGGTAAAAAAATAAACCCCCGTCGTTTGTTCATTCCTACAAAAGTGGCGGGGATCCCCCGCTGGCGTATCGTTTTGAAGTCGTTCAGGGAATGAATTTAAGACTCGACAACAGCGTTTGCAGGTTTCGGACTTTTTGTATGCGTGACCGCACAGGACAATTCGTATTAAATACGCGGTTGAAATAAATTTGCGACTCGGCAACAGCATTTGCAGAATGGCGGGGGCTCCCCTCCGGTCACGCGGTTGCATTTTTGATTAAAATGTGTTATACTAACTTTATATATGCAAAAAAATCTTCGGGAGCAAGAAAATGGATAAATACAAAAAGCTTGCGTCCAATACAATAATCTTTGCGATAGGCTCGTTTGGTGCTAAATTCCTCAGTTTCTTTTTAGTAAGACTTTACTCGAAATTCATCGACACAGCAGGTTTCGGGATAAAAGAACTTATCGAAACAACGGCGAATTTCATCATCCCTGTTGTAACTTTCTGTATGGCGGACGCTATTATAAGATACGGTCTT
>JAGAJQ010000047.1 GCA_017828955.1 Oscillospiraceae bacterium | reverse complement strand
TATGTTCAAAGGAGGCGTCGGCGGGGTAAGTATAATGTGGCTTCTCTTTGCTCCGATAGCAGCGTCGCATTTTGTAAGTCTTTATTACGGCGGAATACTCAGTATAGTGCTCGGTATAACCGTTTCGGTTTATATGTTCACCCCTCTTCATTTCTATGGCTACCCTTATTCCGAACAGCAGATTGTCCGTTTTCCGATTATTTACTGGGCATTTACAATCACATCGCTCATTATTGCAGCGAGAATTGACAGGGCCGAAGAAAAACAGAAAGAACTTATAAAGAGTGCAGAACGTTCCAACAGACTGAAATCAGAGTTTCTTGCCAATATGTCACACGAAATAAGAACCCCTATGAACGCCATTATGGGTATGTGTGAACTTTCAAGAACAGAAGAAATGTCACAGACAGCAAGGGATAATAACGAGAATATCTATACATCGGGCAGAACGCTTATGAACATCATAAACGACCTTTTGGATTTCTCGAAAATCGAATCGGGCAAAATGGAACTTGCATCATCGCAGTACTGTCTTTCTGATATTCTTAATGAGGCTATAAATATGGCGTCTGCAAGAAAGGGAAAGAAAAAGCTTGAATTTGCCATTGATTGTGACCCCGATATCCCCGATCATCTCTGCGGTGACCCTGCAAGAATAAGACAGATTATGATAAATCTTCTTACAAATGCGATAAAATATACCAACGAGGGCGGAGTTCTTTTAACTGTAAAATCAAGAAAAGAAAGCTATGGCATAAACCTCGTTATATCCGTTAAGGACAGCGGAATAGGTATTAAAAAAGAAGACATAGGAAAACTTTATGACGCCTATAACAGATTTGATATCGAAAAGACAAATGCCATTGAGGGAACAGGTCTTGGTCTTCCTATAACAAAACAGCTTGTCGAACTTATGGGTGGTATAATTTCGGTTAAAAGTATCTATGGCGAGGGAACGGAATTCAAGGTTACCATTCCTCAGAAAGTTTCAGATAACAAGCCTATCGCACAATTTGAAAAGAATGACTACATAAGCGTTCTTTATTATGAAAAGACCGATAAAATAAGACCCGATTTTATAAGAGATACATATAAGAAGAATTTTGATACAATCATAAAAAGACACAAGGCGAGAAAATATATCTGCGACAGCCTCCGCGATGTAAAGAGAGAGGTTCGCATTTCAGATTATTCTTATATAATTGTCGGACAGGAAGAATACCTCGAAGACAAAGCTTATTTCGATGACATTTCAAAGACACACAATGTATTTGTTCTTATCGAAAGGGCAGACAGAATCCAGACCTGTGAAACAATAACAAACATATATAAACCGTTTGCTGTTTATCAGTTTGAAAAGCTTGTTGTTGAAAAAGAAAAGGAAACTGCCCTTAAAACTCCTGAAATTTCATTTACAGCACCCAAGGCAAAAATTCTTGTTGTTGACGATAACGAAGTAAACCTTCTTGTTGCAAGAGGATTTATGAAACGCTACGACATCGTAATCGAAATGGCAACAAGAGGTATTGACGCGGTTGAAATGGTCAAGAAAAAGAAATATGATATTATCTTTATGGACCATCTTATGCCCGGAATGGACGGCATAGAAACAGCAGATGAAATAAGAAAAATCGATAACGATTATGCAAAATACATTCCCGTTGTCGCACTCACAGCGAATGTTGCCGAAGATGTAAAGAAGATGTTTATGAGCAAGGGCTTCAGAGGATTTATGACAAAGCCTATACAATCCGAAGTTTTAAGCAAGATACTTCTCAAAAACCTTCCCGAAGAACTTATCATCAAAAAGGAGGAAACAGAGTGAATAACAACATAGTCATTTCGGCGGATTGCACCTGTGACCTCCCCGAAAGCCTCGTTGAAAAATATGATATAAAGATACTTCCTTTCTATATCAATTATAAGGGAACAAGATTTAAGGACGGTGACGAAATAACCTCTACCGCGCTTGTTGAATATCTTGAAAAACAGGACGAAGTAATTCATAGTTCCGCACCCGGTGTAGAGGAATATCGTGAGTATTTCAAAAGAATATCAAATAACGGAACCAGACAGGTTATTCATATATCAATCGCTAAAAAGCTCAGTATTGCACATAAAAATGCGATAGATGGCTCAAGAGGTATGGAGCATATACATATCGTCAATTCGGGTTCTGCCTCACACGGAATGGGACTTTTTGTTCTCGCTGCCGCTGATTTTGCAAACCGTATGAACAATGTCGAAAGCATTGTGAAAGAACTTAAAAATATCAGAGGGAAAATAAGCTGTAACTTTATTTTAAGGTCGACAATTCATCTTGCAAACAACAGAAGACTCAATCAGTTTATCTCGAATATGCTGATGTTCTTTAAAATCAGACCTATGATAAAGATCGATAACGATGAACTTCGTGTAAACAGCCTGTATATCGGAAACCGTGAGGCATATGCAAGAAGATTTGTAAGACACGTACTCAGAGCCAAAAATCATATTTCAGAGGATATAGTTTTTATTTCTGTCGGCGGTTGTTCTGATGAAATAGTACAGATTGTCTATGACGAAGCAACAAAACAGATCCCCTGGAAAAAAGTCTTCGTCGCCGACGTTTCATCAACTTGTCTTTGCAACATAGGCGCACACAGCATAGGCATTATGTTCTGCAAAAAATAGGTTAAAACGAAAAAATCCTGCACTTATTTCGTCGTTAAACTCGCTCGAAATACCCGTGTATTCCTTCGCTCGTTTGCCTAGAACTAAGTACAGTCTTTTCTGTTTTAGAAATCCAAGCAATCTTTTCTGTTTTAAAAAATACAACCAATTTTTATTTACCGCAGTTTTAAATTTGCCACCGCGGGCTCCGCGGTCGTTTGCCTAGAACTAAGTACAATCTTTTTGGTTTCAAAAATCCAAGCAATCTTTTTGGTTTTGTTTGTAAGGTATACGTCCTGTGCGGTCACGCACAAAAATCCCCTCTCTTCTGAGAGGGGATTTTTTATATCTTTCTCTTGTGATAGCTATTGAAATCAAACTTGATTTCATCGCAGATGAATTCGAGCATTTCTTCCGTTGCGCCAAGAAGTGAAAGCTTTGTTTCTTCGTCAACTTCCATCGGAATGTCGGCGGGGTAACGGCTTTCAATGTAGT
>JAGAJQ010000046.1 GCA_017828955.1 Oscillospiraceae bacterium | reverse complement strand
GAAAAAACCTTGTTTTCTATCGATGATTTCTTGTTTTTCAGCTCCGCCACCTCCTCTTTGAAGATATAGATATAAAATTACACTTTATTATACTATAAAAATGCTCTGAAATCAATATTTGAAATATGTCGGAAACAAATATTGTTGAGAATATACAAAATTTTTATTTTTTGTTGACAATGTAGCAAATAATCAAATCTTATGGTATAATCATAATGAAAAGTCTGAAAAAGGAGGTTTTTATATGAAAGAAAAGCGTATTTTCGCATTTGCTTTGTGCATAGTTCTCTCGTTGTCGCTTTCTTCATGCACGGTTTCGGATTATGTCAATAATCTTGATGCACTTGAAACTCATGCCACAACCAAAAAACCTCCTGTTTACACTTTAGGAACTTCTGTTTATGACACGAACATAACAACCTCGGGAACAACCCTTTTTATCGACGGAACAGACTTTGGTCTTTCTGAAGTTGTTATCCCCAAAAAACCGAAATCTACGGCTGTTGCAATAAAAACCGCTGACGCTGATAAACTTAAGATATCCGATGATCTTATCTCAAAAGATGTCGATGTTTCAGCAGGAATTGCAAAAAATCGTGGAAAGCTGACCTTAGAAGGTATGACCGCAGTTTCGAGTTCTAAATCTTCTGATACGGCAGAAAGCAGATTTTTCGGAACATCATCGGCGTTTTTATGTATGCCTTCAAGTCAGATAGATATAAAAGACAGCGTTATAACAACAACGGGCAACGGTGCATCGGCTTGTTTTGCTTACGGAACAGGCTCTGTTATAGACATTTCTCAGAGTGAAATTATGACGCAGAATGCAAATGCGAGAGCACTCGCTTCAACATATCACGGAAACATCTATGCCGCAGGTTCAAAGATTTCTACAAACGGAATGAATTCGCCTGCCGTTTTTGTAGGCGTAAATGGCGGAACGATAACTGTTACAGGTGGAGAGATAACAACTCTCGGGGTTTCTTCCCCCGCTGTATATTCCGAAGGAAATGTTTCGATGACGGGGGTAAAAGTAAAAACTTCTTCATCAGAAGCGGCGGTTATCGAAGGAAAAAACTCTGTTTCTTTAACAGGTTGCGATATAGAATCAGCATCAACAACATTCACACTCTATCAGAGTAATTCGGGCGAAACAAGTAAAGGACTCGCAACGCTTAACCTTGTCGGCGGAACGATAGAATCGAAATCGGGTGCTTTATTTTACGTTGCTAATACCGATGCGAAAATCTCTCTTCAGGCGGTTGAAATAGACTCAAACTCATCATCACTTGTAAATGTCGTTGCAAACGAAAAATGGGGCGAGGTCGGAGAAAATGGCGGAAAAGCAACTATCCTCGCTAATTTCCAGAATCTTGAGGGCGACATCTATGCCGATAATTTGAGTGAGGTAAAGCTTGAACTTTCCGCTTTATCAACTTTTAAGGGAACAATAAATTCGAGAAACACTGCCAAAAAAGCAGATATTATCCTTGACGGAACAAGCAAATGGATACTCACGGGGAACTCTTTCGTATCCTCGATAACACCGGGAATGGCTGATTTTTCAAATATCATAGACAACGGATACACAATATACTATGACGCTGATAATCCTACAAACGTTTATCTGAACGGCGAAACGATAACTTTGCAGGACGGCGGAATTTTAACACCGATGAAAAAATAAAAAAGTGCTTTACAGTTTCAACCTGTAAGGCACTTTTTATTTTCTTTATTACTACCGAACATATCCTCAAATTCGGTCATATGTTTCCAGTATTTTTTAGGCATTAAATTCATTCTGAGTTTATCGTTATAACGTTCTTTTATTCCGATGATATTATAATAGCCTTTCCATAGTTCGCGATAAAAACGTTCTTTATCGTCTGCCTCGGGAAGTGAGAAATCATCGACAAAAACAATATCGGAATGTTTATCTTTATGAATAAGCGCAACTTTATGGGTTTTGTCATAAATCAGAAAATCGAGATTTCCTATCCTCTGTTCGTAGTGATAAACAATATAAGGAAGAACAAAATTTTCGGGTTCGATAACAGATGAAAGAACGCCCTCGTTTTCCGTAAACCTTAAAAACTCACGATAAAAATGTGCTTCATTCGAAAACCTTTTTACAACCTTGAACATCGTTATAACCGCATCGACAGAAAGCATTGTATCAACTTTTCTGCCGTATTTCATTCCTAAAAGAATATATTTCAAAATCAGCATTTCTTTTTCTTTTGCGTTTGAAAAATAGCATCTTCTTATGTTATCGAGTGCATCAAAAGAAATTTTTTCTCTGATATATTTCTGCATTTTAGAAGAAATTTCTTCATCAGACAAGACCTCTTCTTCAGAAAAAAGTATGGTCTGACTATCTTCTTCGGATATTATATTTTCAGGCATTTTTTTAGAAGAAATCGCTTTGTATACGGCGGTCATAAGTCCGTTGAAACTACCGTCATAGCGGTATGTTACATTTGCCCCGTGAGACATTTTACCGAATCCTCCATAGAAAGATTTTTGTTTTCATTGTCAAAGAATGAAATCTGTGTGCCGTAAGAATTATCAGGAAAAGCACCATTTTCATCAAGTTTCTTGACAACGCTTGCAGACATAAGTTCACGCATTATAGCGGTTTCAGTAACTTTCAGACCCTCTGTCATTTTTCCGTTGCAGAGAATGAAATACTGTGCTCTTTTAAGAACTACGCCAAGTTTTTTAAGATCCTTAAAATTAAGGTTTGCCGTTCTTCTTGCCATCATTATTCTTCTCGCAGAATTTACCCCAACCCCGGGAATACGAAGCAGAAGTTCATAGGGTGCTTTATTTATTTCAACAGGGAAAAATTCAGGGTGATTTACCGCCCAGTTGCATTTGGGGTCTAAAAGCGGATTAAAAGAAGAATGTTTTTCGTCTAAAAGTTCCTTCGCTTCAAAGCCGTAAAAACGAAGTAACCAATCTGCCTGATAAAGACGATGTTCACGAAGTAGCGGCGGTTTTGTTTCTTTTGATGGAAGAAATTTTTCATCGCCTACGGGAACATAGGCCGAATAGAAAACTCTTTTAAGGCTGAATTTT
>JAGAJQ010000045.1 GCA_017828955.1 Oscillospiraceae bacterium | reverse complement strand
TCTATGACAACAAGTCCTAAATCCTTGAACTTTACATCCTTCTGAACGAGACGATGCGTTCCTATAATAAGGTCTATTTCGCCTTTTTCGAGTTTTTTTAGAATTTCTTTCTGTTGTTTCGGGGTTCTGAACCTTGAAAGAAGTTCTATATTTATTGGAAAATGCTCAAAGCGTTTGAGCGCTGTCTGATAATGTTGCCAAGCAAGAACTGTTGTCGGAACAAGAATAGCGCACTGTTTTCCGTCCTCAACACATTTGAATACACCACGAAAAGCAACTTCTGTCTTTCCGAAGCCTACATCTCCGCAAAGAAGTCTGTCCATAGGAACATCTTTCTGCATATCCCTTTTAATTTCATCGATAGACTGAAGCTGATCCTCTGTTTCGTCATACTCAAAACGCTCATCAAAATCCCTCTGCATATCATCGTCTTCGGGGAAAGCATACCCTTTTGTTGCTGCTCGTTTCGCATAGAGAGTTATAAGTTCATCTGCCATATCCTTGACTGCTGATTTTACCCTTGCTCTTGTTTTCTGCCATTCAGGAGATGAAAGTTTGTTAAGTTTTACACTCGTATCTTCTCTCGGGCCTATATATCGAGAAATAAGATCCATTTGTGTTACAGGAACATAAAGAACATCTGTTCCTGCATACTTGATTTTGATATAGTCCTTTTCCACACCGCTGACATCAAGTTTTACAATGCCATCGAAAGAACCTATTCCATACATATTATGAACAACAAGATCTCCCTTTGAAACATCTGAAAGAGACTTGATTTCTTCGCCCTTCTTACGCTTTTTCAGTTTTCTGCGCGAAGGAGAAAGTTGTGTCTGTGTTATAAGAGCTTGTTTTATGTCGGGATATTCATATCCGCCTGATGTACTTCCCGGCATAAGCATTACTCTTCCCTGAATAAGAGAAGATTTTTCTGTTGCTATATCACAAGGAATATTTTCGTCAAGAAGGTCATTCTGAAGTATCTTTATCGTCTTTTCGTTACCTGCAAGGAGAATTACAGAATATCCTCTCTTACAGTACGAAGAAAGATCTTCTGTAAGTTGATGAAGTTCTCCGCCCCAGCCTGAATTCTGAAAAGCAGTTATATTTATAATCTTCTTATAATGAACATCAACAGAAGAACGGGCAAAGGTATCTAAAAACACCGATTTTTTATCATCAAGACGATGAGTAAATTCGGATACATCAAGCATATATCCTTCAAGCCCTTTACAGAGTTCGTATCTTTCAAGAAGTATCTTTATATCTTCGTTATATTGTGAAACAATACCTTTGGCTCTCTCGATGATATTCTTTATTTCACTTATACATACAATGCCGTTTATATAATCAAATAATGTTGCGGGAGTATCGGATATAACAAGATATTTATCCCTTGAATTGAGAGTTACGCCATTTTCGAGTTTATCAATATCTTCCGAAAGTTTAGTTTTTATATCTTCGGCGTGTTTTCCTTTTACACCTTTTGAAAATTCTTCTATTTTCGAAATAAGGGTTTCTGTATCACACACAACTTCGATAGCGGGAGAAACAGAAATTTCAGAAATCTTTTCATTGCGTCTTTGCGATTCAATATCAAAATAAGAAATACTGTCTATGGTATCTCCCCAGAATTCAATTCTTACGGGCATAGAAGACTGAACAGGAAAAATATCGACGATAGACCCTCTTGCTGAAAACTGTGCCGCACCCTCAACCTTTTCATCGGCACGGGAATATCCTATTGAAACGAGTTTTGAAAGAAGTTCCTTGATTTCAATATCATCATTCTGTTTTAAGGTTATAACACTTTCGCTAAGGCGTTCTTTTGATATTGTTTTCTGAAGAACAGCCTCTATACTTGCTGCAACAATCTTGCATTTACCCGATAAAAGTCTCGATAAAACATCAAGTCTTCTGTGTTCATATTCATAGGACGCGCCCTCTATATCTGTAAAGACATAATCCTTTGCAGGATAAACAAGGCATATATTATCCCCTGCCATCTGATTTATATCATCAGCAAAGCGGGACGCTGTCACTTCATCTTCGGTTATTATAAGCATCTGTTCTTCGGCAAGAGAAAAAGCAATCTGTGCTTTATGAATAGCCGAAACGCCCGTAACGAGAACAGGCAGGGTGTTTTCATCACAGGCTGATTTAAGTTCCCGGAACTGCGGGAGACTTTCTATTGCACTTTTAAATAGATTCATATTTTACCTCTAATTGTATTTATTCATCGCTTCATCAATCTTTTCAGAAACGATGAGTTCGACGCACGAAACAGCATTATCAAGGGCAGGAGAAAGGTCTTCATACTCCTCTTTCTTGAAACGTGAAAGTACCCAGTCGGCAAGATCCATAGCAGGATTGGGCTTTTCACCTACTCCGATTTTCACTCTTGGAAAATCGTCCTTACCTGTAAGATATATGATGTTCTTTATTCCGTTATGACCACCGTCGCTTCCCTTTCTTCTTACACGAAGTTTAGAAATCGGAAGTGAAATATCATCATAAAGAACTATCACTTTTTCTGAGGGAATTTTATAGAATTCCATAGCTTCAACAACAGCCTGACCACTTAAATTCATAAATGTTGTAGGCTTTATGACAAGGCATCTTTTTCCCGAAAGCATAACTTCTCCGCAAAGAGATTTGAATTTTATCTTCTTTATGTCGAATTTATGCTTTGATGCAAGTCTTTCAACCGCCATAAAGCCTGCGTTATGACGTGTTCCTTCATACTGTGTTCCGACATTACCGAGACCTACTATGAGATACTCAACATTTCCCGTAGGCGCGGGATTATTATTTTCTATTTTCTTGAAAAGATCAAAGATATCGCTCATTTTAATTCTCCTTTATAAATAAAGCACTTTAACCCCATACCTTGACGGAATGGGGGGCTTTGTTTTTATAAAATAAAACATCTGTGTCATTATAACACAGATGTTTTTAAAATGCAAGGTGGCATTAGTTTTATTTTTTCAGGTAATTTTCGCAGTAATTCGCCTTATTCGTCATTTTGTTATAGTATCTGCAAGTTCCTCCGAAAGAAAAATATGAGCAATTTCTGCAACATTTCTTAAATCTGAAAGATGTTTTGTTTTTCCGGTTTAATCTTGTAGCCAATTCTTCGGATTTTTTGTTAAGATTAATAAAAAAGCCCATAATCACTCACCCAAAAAGTTTTTAGTACTAATAAGTACTATATCGGATATTATACACATAAAATATGATAAAGTCAATAGTACCAAATAGTACTATAAAGAAAATGGAGATGATTTTGTGTATTTTCCGAGATTACGGGATTTAAGAGAAGACAGCGATATGACTCAGGAACAGATTGCAAAGCTTCTTTTCACAAGTCAGACGGTTTATTCAAGATATGAAAGAGGAGCATTGACAATACCTGTCGAACATCTGATGATACTCGCCGATTTTTATAAGGTATCAACAGATTATATTTTAGGACGCACAGACAAAAAATAAAGCACCACTCATCTTAAGGTGAATGGTGCTTTTTTATATTATTTCTTCTTGTAGTTTTCGAGTTTTCTGTCAGCAAAACCTTCGATTATTCTCATATTTCCTCTTTCGATACCGAGTGCGCCATCGGGAACATCTTTTGTTATTGTACTTCCTGCGGCGGTATATGAGCCTTCACCTATGCTTACAGGCGCAATAAGGTTTGTGTTACAGCCGATAAACGCATTATCGCCTATGGTAGTTCTTGCCTTTTTGACTCCGTCGTAGTTTACTGTTACTACGCCACAACCGAAGTTGACGTGTTTTCCGACATCACTATCGCCTATATATGTAAGATGAGCAATTGATGTTCTGTCGTCGATTGTAGAGTTCTTGACTTCAACAAAATCTCCTATCTTTACGCCGTTCTTTATTGTGCTGTTAGGACGGATATGAACGAACGGGCCTATCTTTGTATCATCACCTATAAATGAGTCGTAAGCCTGAACAGAGTTGAGAGTTGTTCCGTTTCCTACCATACATTCGCTGATAAGAGAATTAGGACCTATTACACAGTCGTGTCCTATAATCGTTTTTCCTTCGATAATTGTTCCTTGAAGAATTGTCGTTCCTGCACCGATTTTTACATCTTTACCGATTGAAACACCATCAAGACAAGTAAATTCGACACCATCTGCCATAAGCTTTGTTATAACGGACATTCTTGCTATATCGTTGAGTTTTAAAAGCCCCATTCTATCGTTGGCACCAAGTGCGACATTAGGATTTGTACTGATATATGCACCTGCTTTAAGATTTTTAGAGATAAGAATTCCGATTGTGTCTGTAAGATAATATTCACCCTGAGTATTTTCGGGTTTAAGTTCCTTTAAGGCAGCTATGAGAGCCTGTGTGTCAAACCAGTAAGCACCCGAATTGATTTCTCTTATTTCGAGTTGTTCGTCATCGGCATCTTTCTGTTCAACAATGCCTGAAATTTCGCTTCCTTTTCTGATAATTCTGCCATAACCTGTCGGATTATCAAGCATCGCTGTTATAACTGTTACGGCGTTCCCGTTGTTTTCGTGGATTTCAAGGGCGTTACGGATTGTTTCGCTGTCAATAAATGGGGCATCACCACAGAGAACGAGAGTATTTCCGCCGATATGTTCAGCAAGATAGCTTTCAGCCTGCATAACTGCATGGCCTGTTCCCTTTCTTTCAGCCTGAAGGACTGTATAGTAACGTTCTCCTAAATATTCTTCAATAATATCAGCACCTGAACCCTTAACTACGCATATATCCGAAACATCGGCATTCTTGCAGGCTTCTATTACCCAATCGAGCATAGGAACGCCTAAAACCTTGAGCATAGGCTTGGGAAGAGATGATTTCATTCTCTTTCCTTCTCCCCCTGCGAGAATAACGGCACAATTCTTCTCCATTTCAACAAAACTCCTTTTTTGTGGTAAAAATAACGATATGAAGCGTTTTAAATGAATATTCATCTCCATATCTTAAAATAACAAATTCCAAGATAATTTTAACACAATAGCACATTTACTTCAACCCTTTTTTACACTATTTTAAAATATTTGTAACATTCATTGGCAAAATTGCACTAAAAAGTTTAAAAAAGTTTTTTGATAATTTTTTTAAAATATTTGTTAAAACAGTAGCAAAATTGTTTTTTTTCTGCTATAATATATATGCTTTTGCAAGGGGTAAAGGGATTTTATGTCCTGAAAACGCCGATATTACGGCTTTATCCCGATTGCAAAGAAGAATATTTTTTGGAGGTAGATACCAATGGCAAAACAGTACTGTTATTTATTCTCCGAGGGTAATGCAGATATGCGTGAAATCCTCGGCGGTAAGGGTGCAAACCTTGCAGAAATGACTAATATGGGTCTTCCTGTTCCTCAGGGTTTCACAATTTCCACAGAAGCTTGTACAGCTTATTATGATGACGGACGTAAAATCAATGACGAAATTCAGGCTCAGATTAACGAATATATCGTTAAGATGGAAGAAGTTACAGGCAAGAAGTTCGGCGACAAGACTAATCCTCTTCTCGTTTCAGTTCGTTCAGGTGCCCGTGCTTCAATGCCCGGTATGATGGACACAATCCTCAACCTTGGTCTTAATGAAGACGTTGTAAACTACATGGCAGAAGCTTCAAACAATCCCCGTTGGGCTTGGGACTGCTACAGAAGATTCATCCAGATGTACTCTGACGTAGTTATGGAAGTTGGTAAGAAGTATTTTGAAGAACTTATCGACGAAATGAAGGAAAAGAAGGGCGTTACTCAGGACGTTGACCTCACAGCTGAAGACCTCAAGGAACTCGCTGCTCAGTTCAAGGCTGAATACAAGTCTAAGATCGGCGAAGACTTCCCTACAGATCCTAAGGAACAGCTCATGGGTGCAGTTAAGGCTGTATTCCGTTCATGGGACAACCCCAGAGCTAACGTTTACCGTCGTGATAACGATATCCCTTACTCATGGGGTACTGCTGTAAACGTACAGATGATGGCATTCGGTAACATGGGTGATGACTGTGGTACAGGTGTTGCATTTACTCGTGACCCTGCTACAGGTGAAAAGAAGCTCATGGGTGAATTCCTCACAAACGCACAGGGTGAAGACGTTGTTGCAGGTGTTCGTACTCCCAATAAGATTTCTGAATTACAGACAGTTATGCCTGAAGTATATCAGCAGTTTATTGATATTTGTGCAACTTTGGAAGACCATTACAGAGATATGCAGGAT
>JAGAJQ010000044.1 GCA_017828955.1 Oscillospiraceae bacterium | reverse complement strand
TCTCAATATCGGGTATGCCCTTTATAAGAGATTTCAAGTAGTCGATATCTGCCGTTGCCTCTGCGGAAATATCCGAAGAAGCAAGAGAAATCTTAACTCTCTCTGAATTTCTGAAATCTTTCGCAGCGTTCGCCGCTATATTTGCTATAACCGACTTATCTTCGGAAAGTTTTGTTGCTATTAGTTTTTCAGCAAGAAAACAAGCCGTTTCGATAAGTTCGTCTTTATGTGAAATGTAATATGCTTCTTTCTGCGCTGTCGCCTGTGAAACAAGTTCCGCCGCTGCCGAAAGGTATTTTTCCGCTGTTGACCTTGATTTTTCCGACCCTTCCGAATATCCTTTTTCAGCTGCCGTTTTTCTTATGATTTCAGCGTCCGCCTCGGCATTTTTTATCGTTTCTTCAAAAAGTGCCTTTGCCTTTTCTTCGGCTTCTTTCATAAGTCTTTCATACTCAGAATTCATAAACTGTTCTTTTTCTGAAAGTTCGGCTTCTTTCTGCTTTAAAAGTTCTTCCTTTTCTGAAAGCTCTCTTTTAGCTATTTCTTCGGGGGTTTCAGAGGGTTCGAATACAACATCTGTGATATCTTCAGCGACAAACTCTCTGAAAACATTGTCGCCCTCTGCTTCTTCAGCGGGAATTTCTTTCTGCTTTATAACGACCGTATTATCAATAGCGACGGGTTCGGGTTCATACCCTAAGTTAAGATTGGTCGATTTAATTACCCTAAGCAATAATCTCGTCTTCCTTTCCGCCCTTGCTTATAACAAGTTCGCCCTCGTCTTCGAGTTTTCTTATGATAGATACGATTCTTGTCTGAACTTCTTCAACATCACGCATACGAACGTTATGCAGATATTCGATTTCTGACTGAATGGATTCCTGCATTCTCTGAGGCATATTTGCAAAAAGACAAGCGGCAACTTCTGAGTTTGAACCCTTGATTGCAATAGCAAGGTCTTTCTGGTCGACGTCTCTGATAAAACGCTGGATAGATGCATCGTCCATAAAAAGAATGTCTTCGAAAACGAACATCTTCTGTCTGATTTCGTTTACAAGGTCTGCGTCTCTTGTCATAAGTTCGTCGAAAATGAACTTTTCCGTGCTTCTGTCAACATGGTTGAGAACATCGGCAATGTAGTTGATACCACCGATTTCGGTAAGGTCCATAACGAGTGATGAGAACTTCTTTTCAAGGGTTGATTCGATAGCCTTGATAACGTCAGGTGAGGTATTGTCCATCTTCGCGATTCTTTCAACAACGTCAACACGCTTTTCTCTCGGAAGTTCCGAAAGAACGGCAGAAGCCTGATCGGGATTGACATATGAAAGGATGAGTGCGATAGTCTGTGGTGATTCGTTCTGTAAGATAGCGAGCGTGTTCTTGTAGTCGGATTTTCTTACGAAGTCGAAAGCCTTAACCTGCATTGAGCGTGAAACCTTATCCATAAGCTGTTTCGCACTCTCCTGACCGTAAGCCTTTTCGAGAACTCCTCTCGCGTAGTCAACACCGCCTTCGGTGATAACTTTCTGTGTGAGGCAGAGTTCATAGAAATCGTTGAGTATGCCGTCGATAGCACGGATATCAATGAACTTCGCCTTTGCAACTTCGTAAGTGAGCATTTCTACTTCGTCGTCGCTTAAATGTTTATAGACTTCTGCGGCGTTGTCCTTTCCGATTGCGGTTATAACAACCGCCGCCCTTTCTATGCTTGAAATTTTCTTTATCTGTTCTTTTACTTCAGAATCAATCGCCTGTCTTCCGATAGGTGTCAGGGAAGAGAGAGTAGGCTGAGCCTGAGGTTGTTGCTGTTGCTGTAGCTGTTCTTTTTTAGCCATCTCCGTTACCATCCTCTCTTATCCAGCTCTTAATGAGCTGTGCAACCATAGCGGGATTCTGATGTGCGAATTCTTCGATTTCTCTCTTGATTGCTTCTTCTCTTGTTTCAACTTCAGAACGTGCAACAAGCGAGGGAATATTCGGGTCTTCTTCGGGGATACCGTAAGCCATTTTCTGTGCCTGATATGCCTTCTTGAGTTTTGCGACTCTCTTATCATAAGCTCTCTGCTTTTTCTTTACTCTTCCCGAAAGGTTGATGTAAACAAAGAGAAGAACTATGATGAATGCAAGGATTGCCGCCATAACAACGAAGTATACCTGTCTTGACCAGTTGAAAGGATAACCCGTTGTTGAGGGACCGATTACAGGTGTAGTTCCGAACTTTGAAAGGCTCGCAACGCTTACTCTTTCTTCGTAAACGCCTGTCGCTCTCGCTACTACTGAGGTGAGCTCGGCTTTCATATCGTCGGAAAGGAAGCCTGTGTCTGTATAGATCATAACGGAAACTGTGAGGTCGTCAACAGAGAAACCTGCTTTTTCCGTCTGCTGTTTGAGGGTTGTTACGAGGTAGCTTACAGATGATGAACTGTTGCTCCATACACTGCTGCTTCCTACATCGCCTGTGGGGTAGGTGTCATCTGCGTTTGTTTCAACGCCGACGATATCGCCGTCGCCATTGGTAGCACCCGATGAATTGTTGTGGTCTTCGTGCTGAACCATTCCGCTTCCGTCATCGTGTGAGGGGCGGTATTCTGTAAGTTCAGAAACCTGCTTGTCGTAGTTGAGGTCTGCATTGACCGCAACCTTTACGTTCTCTTCGCCGTAACCCGGGCCTAAAAGGTCGATGATAGCAAGTCTGAATGTTTCTTCATACTGCTGTTTGAAGAGAAGTTTCTGTCTTTCGATATTGAGATTGTCGCTCATATCAAGAGCGTTATCCGCTGTTATGTAGTTGAGGTCACCATCGATGATAACGACTGAATCGGGGTCGAGCCCTGTTACAGCCGCCGCAACGATATTCTGTATTCCCGAAATCTGAGTGGGAGCAAGTGACATTCCGTCACGGAGTGTTACAGAAACCGAAGCCGAGGGTGTTGCCTTTGAAGAACTGATAACTGTGTTCTTCGTTTCGGGGATATTGAGTGTTACTGCGGCATCTAAAACGCCGTCGTAATTCTTTATAATCTGACCGAGTCTTTCCTGACTCTGCATTCTCGCGTATTCACGGCGTTCAAAGTCGGTAGAGAAAAGACTTACGTTATCTGTGAATATCGAGTAGTTCATCGAATTCTTGGGGTAACCTCTCGCTGCGAATTCGGCATAGAGGGTGTTTGCCTCTTCCTTGGGGACAGATATCGTTCCCCCCGAGGTGAGTTTAACCTCAATACCCATTGTTTCGATTTCGGAATATATTTCAGCCGCTTCAGAGGCCTCGAGCCCTGAATAAAGAACTTCGTAGTCGGTATAATTGAGTATCGCAACAATGATTATCGCAACAACAATTATCCCCGAAGCAGCGCCTATAATCAGAAGTTTTGTCTTTTTACTCTGCGCTGCCCAGAAGTCTTTAATCGGGGTAATAATTTTTAAAATCTGTTCCTTCATCAAGAACTTCCTTCCCGTTTAAAAAACCAGTGTATTATGCGTTAGATCTGAATCTGCATCATTTCTTTGTATGCGTCAACCGCTGTATTTTTCAGCGAAACGAATGTCTGTAAAGAAAGCGCCGCTTTCTGTGCGTTGATAGCTATCTGTGCGGGATCGTCGATTTCGCCCGTCATAACCTTTATGCTGTCTTCTTCAGAAATTCTCTGTGCTTCAGCGGCAGCGTCATAAGATTCACGGAAGATATCCAGAAATCCGCCGACATTTTCGCTATTGTTATTTCCGCCCTGCGCCTTTTCAGATGAGCCTATCTGAGAAGGGGTGTTAAGCGGTGTGATTGTATTATTCAGTGGAACTATGAACATAAACTATCTCCTTTACGCCTTGAAGATTTCAAGCCCTTTGCTTGCCATTCCCTTTACTGCCGAAAGGGCTGTAACATTCGCGTTGTATGCGTTTGTCGCTGCAAGAAGGTCAATCTGTTCCTTGGTGTTGTCAACGTTTGGTTTGTATATGTAACCGTCCTCATCAGCATCGGGGTGTGAGGGGTCATAAATCGGGGTCAGAGGAGATTCATCCTCAACAATCTTTGAAATCTTAACGCCCGAATATTTCGCCTTTGTTGTCTTTTCGCCGAGGATCTTCTTGAAATCCTTGTCTTCTTCAAAAACAACGAGCTGTCTTTTATAAGGGGTTCCGTCTTCTGTTTTGTATGTTTCCTGATTTGCGATATTCTGCGAGATTATATCCATTCTCGTTCTCTGTGCCGAAAGGGCTGAGCCTGCTATGTCAAGTGAACTTAAAAACGACATCTTCTATTCCTCCTTATCGTTGATTATGTCTTGCTGAGCGCGGTTTTTATCATCTCAAATTCTTTCATTATCTTTTCGGATAAAACGTTATACTGAATCTGAGTATCCGCGAGGGCAAGGCCTTCTTTTTCTATGTCAACATTGTTTCCGTCGAGTGTCTGGTTGGTGTTGGGTTCTGTCGTGACGTCCATAGTGAGATTCATCTCGGGATGTGAATTGTCGATTAAAACGCCGTTCTTGTCATAATAGGGATGATAACTGCATTTGCATTTCTTATCGAGAATAACCCTGAATTCAGCGGTTTTTGCCTTATAGCCGGGGGTACTGTCGTTTGCGATATTCTGGCTTATGATTTTCTGCTTCTGCCAGGTAAGGTCAAGTCCCTGCTCTAAAAAGCGGAAAGATGTGTTCTTGAACATAGGGCATTACTCCTTTCGTGAAAATGTGCATAACGCGATATATCCGCCGATTTTAAGCAAATCTGCGGATTGTTTTATCATATTTCTGATGACAGTTTTTCATCGTAAATATATTATACATTATTATATAGTAAATATCAAGCATTTTTTGCAATTTTGGTATACTTTTCAATTCGAATTTAGACATTTTATCCAATGAGAACAAAAATTGTAAATTTTTTGTAAACTTTTGCTTTATACAACCGTTTTCACGATAAAATCTGTCATAATCCGATAAAAATATTCCGTTATAAAAAACAGCAAAGCCGTAAAATTTTCATCTACGGCTTTGCCAGAAAGTAATCATCATGAAATTTTTCTGTGGTCGTTATGGTTTCTCAGAACGAGCTTTACAAGTGTGCTGATAACCGAAGGACGAAGTTCCTCTTTAAGTGCCTTGATTTCGTCAAAATCCGTTTCATCTGAAATTCTTACATAGCGTGGAGGGATTTCGTTTAATGCAGAAACTGTGATTTCCGCTCTGCATACGGCGCAGTCGCATCCGTTGAAACGCTTTATTGTCTGCGGAAGCCATTCGCCGATAAGTTCTGAAATGATGTTGATTTCAACCGCTTCGGGCTTTTCTATGACGGGTTCCGCCGTTCTTACATAGATAACACCCTGCTTGAAATCTTCATTCATTATGGGGTTTGTTATATCCCCCGTTTCGCTTCTTGTCAGAAGTCGAAGTAAAGGAGCTGTCTTGTTTGTTTTTCTGGTCATTTGCTTACCTCTCCCTGAAAAATTACGATGATGTTTTATTCCGAATAAAGTTCCCCTGCGAGCTTTATATAATCCTTACTTGCCTTTGAAGAAGGCGCATAGCGGATTAAGGTCATCTGATGCGCAGGTGCTTCAGCGACCTGAATGTTGTGGGTGATTTTTGTATCAAGAACCTTGCATGAAAGCTGTCTCGCAACAATATCAGCCATATCCTCAACCTCTTTTGAAAGGAGGTATCTTGCGTTGTATCTTGTGAAAAGTATTCCCCTTACATTAAGCGCCTTGTTGTAGTATTTCTTAACGGCGAGGATTGTGTCCGTAAGCTGTGAAATCCCCTGAAGACTTAAGATTTCAGGCGTCATCGGAACGATAAGGTCATTTGTCGCAACATACGCGTTTATCGTTAAAATACTGAGCGCGGGCGGGGTATCTAAAAGAATGTAGTCATAACGGCTTTTCAGGGGTTCGAGTTTTTCTTTTAGGATAAACTCTCTTCCTGCTGAATTGAGTTCAAGCTCCGACCCCGAAAGGAGAATGTTTGAAGCAACAACATCGCAGTTTTCTGTTCGCTGAATGGCGTCGTCAAAACTACATTTTCCTGTTATAACATCGTGTATTGTGAGTCCTTCCATTGAAGCGCCAAGGCTGAAAGAAAGGTTGCCCTGGGGGTCTAAATCGATAGCGAGGACTTTTTTATTTCTTGAAGAAAACACTCCGCAGAGTGCGCAGACGGTCGTTGTCTTTCCGACACCGCCCTTCTGATTTGTAAGAGTTATGATTTTTGCCTTCGGCATTTTTTTCTCTCCTTAAAGGTTAAAATCTGCCTTTTTCTTTTTCTCTTTCAGCAAGCTGACATTCAAAGATGAACTTTGAGATGATCTGTTCCTGTTGCTGGGTTATGCCGTCGAAACAACAGCCGTATCCCATAACATTTCCCGCTTCGTCACGCTGGATACGAAGTATCTTTGCGTCAACAACAAAATCATCTCTTATAAAGCTTATTGTAACAATATCGTTATGCGCGAAAGAGTAGTTTCCGTTAAAGAATATTCCGCCTATGTTGATATTCTTGATTACCGCCTCTAAGGGAGGAGGCCCGAAATCATAGATATCTTCGTTTCTTTTATATGAAGAAATCTTCGCGGAAATATCGATATATACCTTGAAAGAATTTCTTCTTTCTTCCATTACTATGTAGTCATTTCCGATGTGGAAATTCATCTGCTGGTCAGAGGCAACGTCAATGCCTGTCCTGATTTTAACTCTCGTTCCGTTACGGTAATAGAATATAGCGTCTATCATCTCGCCCTTGGGGAGAGAGGGAAGATTTTTTCCTTTGATAACGATGAATTCCTTACCCGCAATTCCGAAAAAATCTCTTGCGAATTCAAAGCTCTGTGTAGAGTGCAGAACAGCACCGTCAAGGTCACGCACTTCTAATTTTATGATGTTTTCCTTCTTAATCAGAAAGCGCACCCCCTTTAAAACAGAGTTAGTCTATAATAATCATCCATCATTATACTACATTTAGTAAATTATTGCAAGTTTTTTTCACTTTGTAATGAAAACTTTGTGAATTTCTACACTTTTCACAAATCAGGGGCAAAAAATTAATGGTTTTCAACAATATGCCTATACAAAAGTAGAAAAATAATGTATAATGTGTATGTAAGAAATTTTAAAAAGAGGGGAGTTGTAAGGACTTTGAGGCGGTTTTCTGCGTATACGAAAAAGATAGCGAGAAGATACAATTTAAGGATATTCTTGGTGAACATCCTGCCCTTATGTCTTGTCCTTACTCTTATCCTTATATCATATTTCTCAGAAGGCTCTGTTATGCCACCAAAGTATTACAGTTTCTTCTTCACAATACTTACAGTATGTTTAGGCTTTTCGCTGATAACAGTAACCATAG
>JAGAJQ010000043.1 GCA_017828955.1 Oscillospiraceae bacterium | reverse complement strand
CCAACTGATGTTCCTGCGATGATAACATCACCTGTATGGAGTGTTCCGTTCTGAACGAGGAGAGTTGCGATAGGGCCTCTTCCCTTATCGAGTCTTGCTTCAACTACAGTACCCTTAGCGAGTCTGTCGGGGTTAGCCTTGAGTTCCTTGACATCGGCAACGAGAATGATGTTTTCAAGGAGTTCGTTTATACCCATACCTGTCTTTGCAGAGATAGGAACACAGATAATATCTCCGCCCCATTCTTCGATAACGAGGCCGTGTTCTGTAAGTTCCTGCTTTACTCTGTCGGGGTTTGCTTCGGGTTTATCCATTTTATTGATAGCAACGATGATTGAAACGTCTGCTGCTTTTGCGTGGTTTATAGCTTCAACTGTCTGAGGCATAATTCCGTCGTCTGCCGCAACAACGATTACCGCTATGTCAGTAACCTGTGCACCACGAGCACGCATAGCTGTGAATGCTGCGTGTCCGGGAGTGTCGAGGAAGGTAATGTCCCTGTCGTTGATAGAAACTCTGTAAGCACCGATATGCTGTGTGATACCGCCTGCTTCGCCTGCTGTAACGTTTGCCTTTCTGATGTTGTCGAGAAGTGATGTTTTACCGTGGTCAACGTGTCCCATAACAACAACAACGGGTGAACGTTCCGAAAGGTTTGTATCGTCGTCTTCTGTGTCGTCTATGAGTCTTTCTTCAACAGTTATGATAACTTCCTTTTCAACCTTAGCACCGAGTTCTTCAGCAACGAGTGAAGCTGTATCGAAGTCGATAACTTCATTGATTGTCGCCATAACGCCGAGACCCATAAGCTTTTTGATAACGTCTGTTACAGTAACTTTAAGTCTTGATGCGAGTTCTGAAACAACGATTTCATCGGGGATAAGAACCTTAAGCTGCTGTTTTCTCGCTCTTTCGAGTTCGAGTCTGCGGAGCTTTTCTGCTTCTGTTTCCTTTTTAGAGAACTGCTGTTTGTTTCTCTGTGCAGACTTCTGAGTGAGCTTCTGCTTTTTCGAGTAGTTATCCTTATGATGATTTGATGACTGTGCATACTGTTCATACTTCTCGTTGTATTTATCGAGTTCAACATAACTTCCTCTTGTGTCAACAGTTCTTCTGTTGTCGTGTGAGTTATCTGATGAGAAGTTTGCATTGAGCTTTGTTATAACGCCGTGTTCCTTAGCCTTAACGGGAGCTTTCTGCTGTTTTGGCGAAGACTTTTGTTCGGGCTTCTTTTCTTCTGCCTTCTTTTCGGGAACGGGAGCGGGTGCGGGCTTCTGTTCAGCCTTCTTTTCTTCCGCTTTCTTTTCAACAGGCTTTTCGGGTGCCTTTTCCGCTACCTTTGTTTCTTCCTTCTTTTCAGCAGTTTTCTTTGTTGTTTTCTTTTCAGCGGGTTTCTTTTCTTCCTTCTTTTCAGAAGCCTTTTCTTCAGAAGATTTCTTTTCTGTCTTTTCGGCAGTCTTCTTCTTGGCAGGTTTCTTTTCTTCCTGCTTCTTTTCTTCCTTGACTTCGGGAGTATTTTTACCCTCAGCCTTTCTCTTTCTTTCTTCTTCGCCCATTTTGAAGTAATCGTCAAATGTCTTTACTTCGTATTTCTTTGAATATGTTTCAAGAATAAGATTGAGTTCTTCTTCATTCAAAGAAGCTGTTGCTTTTTTGCCTTCTATACCAAGGTCTGCAAGAAGATCGATAAGTTCCTGATTGGAAACTTTTATATCCTTTGCAACCTCGTTAAGTTTTGCCTTTACTGTACTCATCGGCACACTCTCCTTTTAAATCGAACTTAATGTAATATCTATGTTGACGGCTATGCGAGAATTTCACGGATCTTATCCGCAAAACCCTTATTCGTAATACCGATTATTGCGCAGAATTTTCCGAGATAGAATTCAAATTCCTTTTTTGTGATATCTGTCTTTATGATTTCGGCTTTTTCCTTTACAGAAAATCTTATCTCTTTTTCGGATTTTTCTGAAATGTCCGAAGCGAGTAAGATCACAAAAATCTTCCCTTCGAGAGAGCCTTCTTTTACAGGGTCGAAGCCTGTTGTTATCCCTCCCGCTTTTCTGCATATTGTAAGGATATTTATAAGTTTATTCTCCATCGCTCAAAAGTTCCTTTTCCATAAGGTCGTATACTTCATCGGGAATTTTACATTCAAATTCCTTTTCAAGCCTTTTTGATTTTCTGACCTTTTTGAAACATTCAACCGAATGGCATATATACGCTCCCCTGCCGTTTTTCTTTCCCGTTAAATCGAGTGAAATTTCGCCTTCGGGGGATTTTACTATTCTTATGAGTTCCTTTTTGGGTTTCATTTCGTTGCAACCCTTACAGTTTCTCATAGGTATCTTTTTCTGTTTCATAAAATCATTCAACTCCTGATTATTATTCGGGAATTTCGTTTTCAGGCTTGATGTCTATGGTGTACTTTGTGAGCTTAGCGGCAAGCTTTGCATTCTGTCCTCTGTTTCCGATTGCGAGAGAAAGCTGATTGTTGGGAACAATTACTGTGCATTTGTTCTTGAGTTCGCCTGTCTTTTCATCGGGTTCGGGATCGTTTATTGTAACGCTGATTACCTGTGCGGGTGAAAGTGCGTTTGCGATAAATTCTTCATCGTTTTCGCTATACTGAATGATATCTATCTTTTCATCCTCAAGTTCTTCGATAATTCTCTTTATACGGCTTCTTGAAGGGCCTATGCAAGCGCCCTTTGCGTCAACATTTTCATCGTTTGACATAACCGCGATTTTTGTTCTTACGCCCGCTTCTCTTGAAATCGACTTGATTTCAACTGTTCCGTCGTGGATTTCGGGAACTTCGAGTTCGAAAAGACGCTTGACAAGTCCGTGGTGTTTTCTTGAAACCTTGACTGTGGGCTTCTTATCCGAATTCTTGATTTCCATAACGTAGATCTTGACGAACTGACCTTCTCTGATAACTTCGCCGGGGATCTGTTCGCTCTTGAAAAGAAGAATTTCGTTCTTTTCAACCTGTAAAGTTGCTATTCCCGAAACGGCGTCAATTCTTACAACCTTTGCTGTTATACATTCGCCGACCTTATCCTTGAACTGTTCAACGAGCTGAGCGTTTTCATAATCCCTGATGTCGTTTCGAAGCGACTGCTTAGCGGCACCCGCTGCACCTCTTCCGAATGAAGCAGGTGAAATCTTTATGCTTACTGTTTTGCCTATCTTCGCTCTTGAATTTATCTGCTTTGCATCTTCAAGAGAGATTTCGTTTGGTAATTCGGGGTTTTCAACAACCTGCTTCACAACAGCCATTGTTATCTTGTTCTTTTCTCTGTCGATTTCGATTTTGAAATCTTCATCGGCACAACCCGAAAATTCCTTATACTGTTTTCTTGCGGCTCTGATAAGACCTGTCTTTATCTTTTCGATAAGGATTTCGCCGTCAATGCCGTTTTCTTTTTCGATACCCGAAAGGGCTTCGCCGGGCTTTTCTTTCTTTTCTTTCTGAACTGCCATTTTAATGAGTTCCTCCCTAAAATTTATTTTATGCTTTAATTAACTTATTCGTCAAAAAGACCTGCGTCGTCATTGAGTTTTACATAAGCTGTTTCCGAAAGCTTTATCTCTCTTCCCGAAACGGTAACGCTGTCTTTTGAATATCCCTCAAGGTTTCCGACGATTTCCTTTTCGCCGTTTTCATCCGCTCTTATAAGGCAGACCCTTATTTCAGAACCCTTGTATTTTTCAAAGTGTTCTTCCTTGCGAAGCTTTCTGCCAAGACCGGGTGAACAGGTTTCAAAGGTCCAGTCCTTTTCCTTTATGAAATCTTCTTCATCAAGGATCTTGTTGAAGGGGCGGTGAAACGCCTCACAGTCTTCAATGTCGATCCCCTCGGGCTTATCGATATAAACCCTTAAATACCAGGTTGCGCCCTCTTTCTCGAAAACAACATCCCATATCGAAAGACCTAAGCTTTCGGCCAAGGGCGTTGCGAGTTCGAGCGTTTTAGCGACAGCTTTTCCGCCTTGTGAATTCTTTGCCAAATAAAAACCCCCTATACATAAACGAAAGACCGGCGACGAGCGCAGGTCTTGGAATTTGCTTATTAACTGGTGTTATTATACCATATTATTTTATAAAAAGCAATAGGTTATTCCCATTATTTTCGGAAAATTTCTTAAAAAGTTCCGTTTTTAAGGCATTTTGGCAGACATCAAGGGTTTATATTGTATAGTTTGCCTAAAAATTGTGAATATTTCAGCCAAAATATTGATGTTATAATCAATTTGTGATAGTATAGAATGAGGTAAATATCAAGTTTTTTGAAAGGAGGATGCTTTATGGCGAATTTCATAGATATTTCGGGCAAATCCGAAAACGAAAATCTTAATGAAGATAAAGAAATGAACGAACTTTTTGACCGCTTGAAACTTTTTGAACAGAACAACTTCGATTATGAGATATTCACAAAAACCATTCAGGCGGGGGTGACAAAGCATATCCTTGATGATAACCTTACCTGTTATTACGGAAACGAGTATTTCTTCTTTATGATAGGCTATACAGAAGAAGAATTCGGAAACGACCTTAACTCTTCGATAAAGCATATCGTTGATGAAAACGATATTTCACAGCTTAAAAAAGAGCTTGATTTCTGCATAAAGAACAACATCTCGAATTTCCATATGAATTTCAGGGTTACAAGAAAAGAAGGCTATAAGCTTTTCTTCAAAACATCTGTTTCTGTTTTCAAAGATGAACAGACAGGTGAATACCATTTCTACTGCGTTCATACGGACATAACAACATCTGTTATAAACGAACAGATAGCAAGCAGAAAAATGCACCTTTTAGAAAATGTCTGCAACGCTATGATGACAGCTATCGCTATATTGGAAGTTGACGAAACAACTATGAAGATGCGCGTTATGTATGCAAACCCATCGGCTGTAAAGATTTTCGGTATCCCCGAAAAAGATTACAAGAAAGAAAACTTCGAACCTGTTTCTATCGCTGTTGCCGATGATGTTGAATATGTAAAAAATGTTTTCTATGACGTTGTAAAATACAAGAAATCCGTTAAGATGGAATCGAGGGCGAAAACCTCTGACGGAACTCCTACTCAGTGGATATATGCAAACATAAAACCCGCAACACAGAGCAGAAACGGAAAGGTTACTGTTTTAGTTGAAGTTGAAAATATAACAGAACGTCATCAGCTTCGAACAGAAAACGAATATATCCTCGAAAATATGCCGGGCTTTATGGCTAAATATGTTATTGAAAAAACAGGCCCCAAGCTTCTTGAAGCGAACTCAAAGTTCTATGAATTTTTCGGAACATCGAAAGAAATGTATGAAAAAGAAGGCGTTTATTATGTAACGCATTTCAATAATGAGATTGCCGATAAGGTTACTGAAAATTTCAATAAGCTCCGCGTTGGTATGCCTGTTTCTTTTGAATACAGAACAATAAGAGCAGACGGTGAAATGGCATGGATAAGACTTCAGGGTTCCTGTATGGGCTTTGAAAACGGAAACCCCGTTTATCTTATCGTTCAGCACGATATCACCGATATGAAAAACCTTGAAGCACAACTCACCGAAGAAAAGGAACGCTACCGCATAGCATACAAGAATTCAAAGACCCTTATGTTTGAATATAACATTCAGTCCGACAAACTCTTCTATTTCGGAAGAGAAGAAAACGACAGGGGCGAAAATGTTACTACCATCGAAAACTATATCGGTTCGGGAATACTCGATAGCGATACACACCCTGCCGACAGAGCTGTTCTTATAAAATTCTTCAAGGGCGAAATCGACAGAAATGTAAAGATAAGAAGAAATGCAGAGCGTTTCGGTTATAGTGGTTATGAATGGGTTGAACTTACCGCAAGCACCATTTACGACGACGATAAGAAACCTCTTAAAATTATAGGAAATTTCCAGACCATAGGCGAACAGGATAACTCTATCTATGAAAAGATAGAAACTCTCATAAAGGAAAATAAGGATCAGAAATTCGCTATCATCAGAATGGATATCGACAATTTCAAGATGATAAACGACCTTTACGGCTGGAAAGAGGGCGACAAGGTTCTTTCTTTCATCGCAAACTCACTTCGTGATGCTGTTCCCGATGACAAATATCCTGTCGGAAGAATTACATCTGATATCTTCTGCGTATGTATGCCCTATGTCGACGGCACAGATGTTTCGACTGTAATCAATATGATTATGGCGTCAATGAAGGATTATCCCATTGATTTAGGTCTTTCAGCACATTTCGGAATTTATGTTACGGACGAAAATTCTGTAAACATCCCCGCGACAATTATGTTCGACAGAGCAAATCTCGCACTTAAGACCGTCAAGGACAGAGTTTCGCCTATCTATGCTTATTTCGACAGCAATTTAAGAGATACACTTTTAAACGAACAGATGATCGAAAGAGATATGCACGGCGCACTCGAAAGCGGACAGTTTGTTCCGTATTATCAGCCTAAGTATAATATCTCAACAGGAAAGGTTGTCGGTGCCGAAGCGCTTGTAAGATGGATACACCCCGAAAAGGGAATTATTCCACCGGGTTCATTCATTCCTCTCTTTGAAAGAAACGGATTTATCATCAATGTCGATGAATATATCTGGGAGGATGTATGCAGAAAAATGGCGTCCTGGAGAGATAAGGGATATGAAATTGTTCCCGTTTCGGTAAACGTTTCAAGACTTCATATCTTTGACCCCAACTTCACAACAAAGATAAAAAATCTTGTTGCAAAATATCATATTAACCCTCGTATGCTCATTCTCGAATTTACAGAAAGTCTTCTTGTTGAAAACGCTGAAGAAATGCTTAAAATGATGAATGAACTCAAAAACGAAGGTTTCAATATTTCTATGGACGATTTCGGTTCTGGATTTTCATCTCTCAATATGCTCAAGGATATGCCTCTTAACGAGGTTAAGATCGATAAGGAATTCCTTAACGAAACACAGTCTACAAACTCTACAAAGGGAAAGACTGTCGTTGCGGGAACTATCCTTATGGTAAACCAGCTTGATATGGGCATCGTTGCCGAAGGCGTCGAAAATCACGAACAGGCACAGTTCCTTCTCGCTGCGGGCTGCGACACGGCACAGGGCTTCTATTATTCAAGACCTATCCCTCAGAAAGATTTCGAAAAGCTTGTTTTCGGAGAATAAAAATACAGGAGTGACACTATATGACACACGCAGAAAAAGCAGCTGAACTTTTCTCGAAAAAATTCAACTGTGCGCAGTCGGTTTTCGCCTCTTTCTCAGAAGATCTGGGAATCTCTGAAAAAACAGCTCTCAAAACAGGGGCTTGTTTCGGAAGCGGAATGAAAAAAGGCGAAGTATGCGGTGCCTGCACAGGCGCTCTGATGGCTCTCGGTATGAAATACGGTCACTGCGACTGTGACGACAACGAAAGCAAACAGAAGTCGGGCGAAATGGCTGTTCTTTTCTTAGAAGAGTTTAAAAAGGCGAATGGCTCTTATATCTGCCGTGAACTTTTAGGTTGCGATATCGGAACAAAAGAGGGGCTGGAATATGCGATGAGCAAAAATCTGTTTACAGAGTTCTGTCCGAAAATGGTTATATCGGCTGCTGAAATCACAGAAAAAATTATGAGCAAGTAAAAAATTCCCCCACACTTGTGGGGGAATTTTATTTTTTATTCTTCTCTTTCAAGTTCACATACAACAACGTGGAAGGTGCTGTAAAGTCGGGGAACATTTCCCGAATTTCCGAGCCCTCTGCTTACTATCATATGCGAGCCATCGTATTCGTAAAGCCCCGAAGTATAATCGGGGAAAAGCCCGTTATGACCGATAACTCCTCCAACGAATGGGAGCCTTATCAGTCCGCCGTGGGCGTGGCCACTGAACATAAGATCCATCTGATTGCCGTCTTTTTTTGTCTGTTCTGCAATAGGTTCGAAATTTTCGGGGAAGTGATTGAGCCAGATATTGAAGTCGGCTTCGCAAGGGGGATAATCATAGTAGTAATAATTCCCCGTAAGAGAAATATATTCATCGCCCCTTTGTATTCTTACTGTTGTTCCCTCAAGGATTGTTATTCCATAGCTTACGGCTGAAGTTTTAAGCCTTTCCAGATCTCCCTGCGAAACGCTTTTATCATGGTTCCCCCAGACAAGATAACAGGGCGCTATATCTGAAACTTTTTTGAGAAAATTATCCGCCTTATCGACATCTGTTCTTATTCTGTCGATAATATCGCCCGTTATGAAAATATAATCGGGGTCGGCTTCTTTAACAATGTCTGTCAGTCTTTCACAGAAGTTTTCGCCCTGATTATGATAATCAGAAAGAAGAACTATTTTTGCACCGTCAAAACTTTCGGGGATATCTCTGCTTTTAAAAGTGATCTTCTCAACATCAATATATGTGTTTGAAAAAATAAGCGAGATGATAAGAATAACCGCAAGTATCGAAAGAACGATATAAAATATCTTTCTTTTAGAAATTTTCTTTTCGTTTTCCATTTTCTCGCCTCCTTATCTCTGATACAAAAATTATAGCATATTTTCTGTTTCAGAACAATAACAAGATTTTCATTGTGCAATATATACAAATCCATATATGGAAAAAACACAGCATATCCACGAATTTGCACCAAAAGTATTTACAAATTATGAACAATATGTTAAAACAAAATAAAGCCTACAGGGAGGGGGAAGAAAGATGTTCGGAACAACATTTTACAACGTGATACATGAAAAAAACGCAGAACGAGCAAAACCCGCAGAACCACCAAATCCAGCAGAACAGCCAAAGCCCATAGAACGACCAAAGCCTGTCTGCAAAGAGGAAATGTCTGCAAAGGAAATATATGATTATCTCGATGAAAGAGTCATAAAGCAGGATGAAGCCAAAAAAGCGGCTGCTATGATTATGTGGAAATGTCTTAAAGGGATAAAGCAGAATATAATGTTTTGTGGACCTACGGGTTGCGGAAAGACAGAGATATGGCGTTGTTTAAGCACACTTTTCCCCAGCAGGATTTCGATTGTTGATGTAAGCTCTTTAACTATGGAAGGTTTTACAGGCAATACAAAATGGCAGGATTTTTTTCGCTCCGAACATTTCAGGGATTCCAAAAATACCATTATGGTCCTTGATGAAACGGATAAGATGATTTCACCGAAATTTACATCTATGGGTGAGAATGTTTCTGAACATATTATGAACGAGGGACTTAAAATTATAGAGGGAACTACTATGAAAATCAAGATAAGCAACGATAACTATCGTTCTGTTGATACAAACAAAATATCTTTTGTTTTGCTTGGTGCATTCAGCAGAAAAGCGGAAGAAATTGCCGAAAAACAAAGAAGCAGTGGTTTAGGGTTTGGTTCTGAAAAAAAGGATGCAAAGGCTTATTCAAAGCCGATAACAGTTAAAGACATTCTCGATTATGGTGTCACTCCCGAATTTATGGGCAGAATTTCAAAGGTAGTAAATCTTTCGCCGATGACAAAAAATGATTATGAAAATATCCTCTATAAAGAAGAGTGTTCGCCTATAAAAAAGCTCGAAAAAACCTATAACCTGAAAATATATCTTACCGCTGAACACAGGGATATGGTTCTTGAAAATGCTATGAATAACGGTCTTGGAATAAGAGGAATGGCAAACGAACTTGCAAATCTTCTCGATGAAAAACTTTTCGATGGTGTAGTCGGGGATTGCGTTTTTATATAAAAAATACTTGAAAAATGCCGACGTTTGTTGTATAATTTTGTGTATATTCAGATGTATTCTTTACGGGAGTGATATCTATGAACAGCAAACTTATGCAGTCGGCATTTTCGGTGTTTATCAAAAATTCAAAGGATCTGATTTTTGTCAAGGATAACAACCTTGTCTATCGCCATGCCTCTATGCCTTTTGTCAAGATGACAGGTAAAAAGTCACTCAAAGAGGTTGTGGGACATACCGACTCTGAAATCTTTGAAGATAAATCCCTTGCAAAAAGATATACAAGCGACGATATACGTCTTTTAAACGACGGCAAGGATCACATAGAATACATCGAACCCATAACAAATGAAAACGGAAACGCAAGATATGCCTCAACATCAAAATATATCCTCAGAAATGATAAGGGTGAGGCAATAGGAATTTTAGGTATCACAAAGGATATAACAAGAGAATATATGGCGCGTCAGCGTTATCAGCAGGAACTCGGCTATCTTTTCGAACTCCCGAAAGATACATATGCCGTTTGTTATATAGACGTTGACGACTGGCGAATTATTTCTCAGCGCCGACAAAAGATTTTAAAGGGAACATTACAGGAATGTCAGACCATTGAAGAGATGTGTGAATACGCGATAGAGTCGATTATTGAGGAAGACGGAAATGCTTCTGAATTCTACAGTCATTTCACAGCAGAAAACCTCCACGATATATATTCAAGCGGAAGAAGAGTTATAAGTTTTTCTTATGAAAGAAGATTATCGAATAATTCAACACGCTGGGTAAAAAATGATGTAAACTTTCTGACAGATGTCGATAGCGGACATTTATGCATTATGCTTTCGGCAAAGGATATCCACGATACAAAAACCGAACAGCAGAAACTCATTGAAGCCGCTAAGCTTGACTCAATGACAATGCTTTTAAACCACGAAGCCACTATGGACTGTATAAAGCTTATCCTCAAAAACGAACACGACAGACAACACGCCCTCTTTATGATCGACATAGATAATTTTAAAGACCTCAACGATACAATGGGACATCGTTTCGGCGATGAATTCTTGATAGAACTTTCGAGAGAGTTTAAAAAGATTTTCAGAGAAACAGATGTTATCGGAAGAATAGGCGGAGATGAATTCTTCGCACTTATGCGTAATATTTCGGATAAAGAACAGGTTGAAGAAAAAGCAAAGAAGCTTATTTCGGCTATAAGAAAAACTTCTTCAAAATACTCGAAAATAAATTTAAGCGGAAGCGTCGGAATAAGCATTTATCCCGATAACGGCGAAACGCTTGATGACCTTTATCAGAAAGCCGACTCTGCTCTTTATGAAGTAAAGGGCAACGGCAAAAATAGTTTCACATTCGCATAATTTTTCCGGAGGGAACCGATTTGCTCGATTTTACATATATATACATACTCACAGCAACAGCGCTTATTATTCTTTTAACGATAATAAGACGAAGCAATCATCTTGATGAAAGAAAGAACCAGTTTATTATATTCGCGATTTTCTCTGATATAGTAATACTTCTCAGCTATGTCGGAAGAGACCTTTCGGAACAGTTTTCAAATATGCTCCTTGCGCATATTTCAAACACTCTGATTTATCTTTTTGCACCGCTTTCTATGTTCTTTCTCATTATGGCTTCAACAAAAAAACACAACAAGGTAACTATCATACTTACAGTTCTTGAATCGATAAGCGCTTTTATTGCATTATCTTCTCCATTTACGGGGTGGTTCTATACAATTTCTCCCAATGTTGTTTATTCGAGAGGTCCTTTATATTTCTACAACGAAATTTTAGGCATTCTTTTTACAATACTCTGGGGCGTACATTCTTTCATAGAATTCAGATATATAGAACCTATCGATAAATTCTATCTTTCTGAAATCTTCATTCTTCAAACAGCCTCTATAATCATTCAGGGACTTTATTCTTCATATAAGATCATTTACATATGCGGTGCTTTCTCGATAATGATCTATTACGCTTTCGTTACCGAGGTTTACGGAAAATACGATAGAATGACGGGGATCCGAAACAACTCATATTACCGTTCTGTTATTATGAGAAATTTATATACAGAAAATTTCTCGGTTATTATGGCGGACGCTAACGGTCTTAAAGGAATAAACGACACCTATGGCCACGATGTCGGCGACAAATTCATACTTATAGTTACCTCGGCGATAGTAAAGGCTGTCGGCAAAAACGGCTCGGTTTACCGCACAGGCGGAGATGAATTTGTAATAGTTATAAAGTCAAAAGATCGTTCTCTTGTCGACAGAATAGATGCAGACATCCACAAAAATCTTTCGGAAGAAAACAAAAACTATGAGTTTGAAATTTCTGCCTCGACGGGAATTGCAATTCATTCTGAAATCGAACTTTTTACAGACACAGTAAAACGTGCGGATAAGAAGATGTATGAAAACAAGAATGAATACTACGCGAGAACGGGCAAGGACAGAAGAACATATCAGCGACGTGCTGAAGAATAGAAAATTCCCCACTCTTAAAGGGCAATGGCCATAAAGAAGTAACTCCAGAGAAGAAACGTCTTCTCTGGAGTTTATTTTATATTCAGTTCGATAAATTGAAATTTGTCGTTATCTATACTCATTTGGAACTTCGATATGAAATGTCTCACACAATAACTTCACATCATGTACATCATTTTCATCAAACTCGTATCCGAGATGGAACATTACTTGACTATATGGTTCAATACAGGAAACCT
>JAGAJQ010000004.1 GCA_017828955.1 Oscillospiraceae bacterium | reverse complement strand
GAGCAGATACTCGATTATATGGAGCATAACGCCGAGGCGGGCTTCAAGGAGTGGAAGGGAAACGCCCTTATGCTGGAGGCTTACCGCGAGCTCGGCTTCAAGCCCGTGGAGGCGGGAAACATCCCCGGCTTCTACGCGGATCTGGATACCGGTCGTCCGGGACCGAAGATACTTGTTTTCAGCGAGCTTGACGGACTTCCCGTGCCGGGACATCCCAATGCCGATCCGGAAACCAACGTCGCCCACGCCTGTGGACATAACGCCCAGTGCGCCGCCCTTTACGGCTGTGCCGCCGCCCTCAAGGAAATGGATCTTTCCGCTCTTTCGGGCAGCATACGCTTTTGCATCGTTCCCGCCGAGGAAATGAACTATCTGGAGTTCCGCGAGGACCTTCGGGAGAAGGGTATTATAAAATACATAACGGGTAAGCAGGAGTATCTTGCCCGCGGATATTTCGACGATTGCGATATGTGCTTTATGGTGCATACGGGCGGCGGAAGACACAAATTTTCCGCAAAGCCCTTCCAGAACGGCGGAATAATCAAAAGCGTCGAGTTTCATGGCAAAGCATGCCACGCCGCGGCTCCCTCAGGCGGAATTAACGCGCTCTACGCCGCAAATATGTATTTCAACGCCATAAACGCCCTTCGCGAGACCTTCATCAGCAAGGATTGCGTGCGCGTTCATCCCATCATCACCCACGGCGGCAACGCCGTAAACGCAATACCCGACCGCATCCATGTGGAAAATCAGGTGCGTGCCAACAACGTGCAGGCGCTGAAGATGGTAAACGCCAAGGTCAATCGTGCCGCCGCCGCTTCTGCCGCCGCCATAGGCGCAAGGGTAGAGCTCCACGATATTCCCGGCTACGCTCCCGGCCATTACGACAGCCGTCTTGCCCATTATATGATGGACGCAATGGGCGAGATCGTCGGTGCGGAAAACTGCAAATGGTATGAGGGGCTTACCGAGGTCGGTTGTACCGACATGGGCGATATGTCTCAGGTAATGCCCACGGTTACCGCATTCTGCGGAGGCGGTGCAGGTACGGGACACGGCGTGGACTATCACATCGCCGATTTCGATTCCGCCTGCATGGACAGCGCCGCCGCACAGGCGCTTATCCTTTACCGCTTGCTGGAAAACGATGCCGCAAAGGCAAAGGACGTTTTGGAAAACGCAAAGCCCAATTTTGCAAGCTACAAGGAATATATGGATTATCTCGACTCTATGTTTATCAAAAAACAAGCCGTTGAATACCTTGAAAACGGCGAAAAATTCGATATGATTATCGCCATAGGACCTGTTATTATGATGAAATTCGTTGTCGAAACAGCAAAACCTTACGGCACACCCGTAACAGTTTCCATGAATCCCATTATGATCGATGGAACAGGTATGTGTGGCGGTTGCCGACTTACTCTCAATCAGAACGGCAAAAAAGTAACAAAATTCGCCTGCGTTGACGGCCCCGATTTCAACGGCTATGAAGTTGATTTCGATGAGGCTATGTCAAGGGGAAGAATGTATTCCGATTTCGAACATCACGCTTATGAAAAGACCTGCAATCTTTTTAAAGGAGGCAGAGAAAATGGCTGATATGACACCAAACAAAAACCCTATGCCTGTTCAGGATCCCGAGGTAAGAGCACATAATTTCGAAGAAGTAGCTTTGGGTTATTCCGAAGAAACCGCAATGAAAGAGGCTATGCGTTGTCTTGATTGTAAAAATATGCCCTGCGTTTCGGGTTGCCCCGTAAATATCCATATTCCTCAGTTTATTGCAAAGGTGAGAGAGGGCGATTTCGAGGGCGCTTATGAAATTATTTCTATGTCATCAAGCCTTCCCGCAGTTTGTGGAAGAGTCTGCCCTCAGGAAAATCAGTGCGAGAAAAAGTGCGTAAGAGGAATAAAGGGCGAGTCAGTAGGTATCGGAAGACTCGAACGTTTCGTTGCCGACTGGCATAACGCACACAGCGAAAAAGAAATTACGCCTCCTGAGTATAACGGACATAAAGTTGCCGTTGTAGGTTCAGGCCCCTCAGGTCTTGCCTGCGCAGGTGACCTTGCTAAAAAGGGGTATAAAGTAACAGTTTTCGAAGCACTTCACACTGCGGGCGGTGTTCTTGTCTACGGCATCCCCGAATTCAGACTTCCCAAAAGTATCGTTGCAAAAGAAGTTGAAACTTTAAAGAAATATAATGTCGATATCGAAACAAATGTCATCATAGGAAAAACCCTCACAATAGATGAACTTTTCGATATGGGCTATGAGGCAGTTTTCATTGGCTCGGGAGCGGGACTTCCAAACTTTATGGGTATCCCCGGTGAAAGCCTTAAGGGCGTTTATTCCGCAAACGAATTCTTAACAAGAAGCAACCTTATGAAAGCTTATAAAAATGGCTCCGACACACCCATTATGTCGGGCGGAAAAGTTGCCGTTGTCGGCGGCGGAAATGTCGCTATGGATGCAGCAAGAACCGCTCTTCGACTCGGTGCCGAAAAGGTTTATATCGTTTATCGCAGATCTATGGAAGAACTTCCTGCGAGAAAAGAAGAAGTCGAACACGCACAAGAAGAGGGAATTATCTTTAAAATCCTCACAAACCCCGTTGAGATTTTAGGGTATAACAACCCCGATGATCCGAGAGATGAGAAAAACGGCTTTGTAACGGGAATGAAATGTGTCGAAATGGAACTCGGCGAGCCCGACGAAAGAGGCAGAAGAAGACCTGTTGAAAAACAGGGAAGCGAGTTTACAATGGATATCGACACAGTGATTATGTCGATAGGAACATCACCCAACCCCCTTATCAAGAATACAACAAAAGGCCTTGAGGTAAATAATCGTGGCGGAATAGTTGTTTCCGAAGACGGACTTACGTCGCGAGAGGGAGTTTATGCGGGCGGTGACGCCGTAACAGGTGCCGCAACTGTAATTTCCGCTATGGGTGCAGGAAAAACAGCCGCAAAGGCAATCGACGAAGCAATAAGGAAAAAAGAAACTAAATGAAGGTTACTCGGGCGTCAGTCCGAATACTTTATGTTTATGGATGACTAAAAAAGGACAACCAACTAAGGTTGTCCTTTTTGATTTATATGAATTCTACAGCTATTCGTACTCGTCATTCAAGTCCCTCTAATTCAGAATGCGACGGGACTTGTTCTCACCTGCGGGCTCGGTCAGGCTCGGCTCTGACAGTCCACCGGACTGTCATTCACTACCTCGCCTCTTCAAGTCCCTCTATTCAAAAGAAAAAGCAGAATACCAAATGGTATTCTACTTTTTCTGGTGCAGGCGACGGGACTTGAACCCACAAGGTATTGCTACCACTAGTACCTGAAACTAGCGCGTCTGCCAATTTCGCCACGCCTGCTTATATCACCCGAATATTATACCACATATTGCACAGAAAATCAAGAAAAAATTTTCTGCCTTCGAAAGATAAGTTTTTTTGTAAAAACAGTAGATTTTTATTTATACTTATAGTATAATGATGATATATATGCACTTTTTTATGGGGAGGATTTTTATATGCAGGCTTATCTTGATAACGCAGCGACAACAAAACCCTGCGATAAGGCGGTTTCAGCGACAGTTTCGGCGCTCACAGAAACCTACGGAAATCCCTCATCTCTTCATAGGGCAGGATTTTTAGCGGAAGAACTCGTAACCGAGGCTCGAAAGAATATCGCTTCCGCACTTTCAACCCAGCCCGAATGTGTAATCTTCACATCAGGCGCTACCGAGAGTAATAATCTTGCGATAATAGGCTCTGCTAAAACCTACGGAAAAAGAAAAAAGAAGATAGTAACAACAACAATCGAGCACCCTTCTGTTGCAAGAACAGTTGATTATCTTGAAGAACAAGGCTATGAGGTAGTAAGAATATCCCCCAATCATAACGGTGAAATAATCCCTGATGATATAGTTTCCGCCGTTGACGATAATACCTTTATGGTGAGTTGTATGCTCGTCAATAACGAAACGGGATATATTCTTCCCTTGAAAAAAGTGTTTACGGCTATAAAAAGACTTTATCCCGAATGTATAACACACGCCGACTGCGCACAGGCATTTTTAAAAGTTCCGATAAAGTTTTCAGAACTCTCTGCCGATATGATCTCAATTTCAGGTCATAAAATCCACGCTCCCAAAGGTATCGGCGCAATCGTTCTTAAAAAGGGAGTAAGACTTCTCCCTATAATGTTCGGCGGAGGACAGGAAAAAGGTATCCGTTCGGGAACAGAATCAGTTCCTCTCATCTCTGCTTTCGGGGAGACTGTAAAAGAATACACTCCTACACTTTCGAACGCAATAAACAACGCAAACGAAATGAACGCATATCTTCGTGAGAAACTTGCGAAACTTCCCGATATTTCTATAAATTCAACAGAGGATATCTGTTCACCTTTCATAATGAATTTCTCCGTTGTGGGAATACGTTCAGAAATAATGCTTCATTTTTTAGAGAGTAAGGGAATTTATGTTTCAAGCGGAAGTGCCTGCTCAAAGGGCGCAAAAAGTTCTGTTCTTTCTGAATTCAGAATAACAGATGAATGTATCGACAGCGCACTCAGAGTAAGTTTTTCAAGATTTACAACCTGGCAGGATATAGATATGCTTGTAAACGGCATAATAGACGGTCAGCAATCAATTTCAAGATAAAGGAAAAGAAACTATGAAAGAAATCATACTCGCAAAATACGGCGAAATCGCACTCAAAGGTCTTAACAAAAGTCAGTTCGAGGCAATACTTGTAAAGAATGTCAAGAGAAGACTCTCAGATTTAGGACAGTTCAAAATCACAAGAGCACAGTCGATAGTTTTTATCGAACCTCTTTCAGAAGAAACAGATATTTCTGATGTAATAGAAAGAGTAAGAAAAACATTCGGATTTTCAGTTCTCTGCCGATGCGGAGTTTTTGAGAAAGATTATGAAGACATAAAAGTAAACGGACTTTTATACCTTGAGGACGAACTTTCCTATGCGAAGACATTCAAGGTAGAAGCAAAGCGTTCAGATAAGAAATTCCCTATGAATTCACCCGCTATCTGCCGTGAATTCGGACACGACATTATGGAAAAATATCCTCATCTTTCGGTTGATGTGAAAAATCCCGATGTCGTTGTAACAGTTGAAATCAGAGAAACAAATGCCTATATCCACGCAGGCGTAATTCAGGGTGCAGGCGGTATGCCCGTAGGAACATCAGGTCAGGCGCTTCTTCTCCTCTCAGGCGGAATAGATTCCCCCGTTGCAGGATATATGATGGCAAAACGTGGAATTCATATCAATGCTATCCATTATGTAAGCCCACCCTATACCTCAGACAGAGCGAGACAGAAAGTAGAAAGACTCTGTTCAAAGATTTCCGCATATTGTGGCGATATAAGATTTTTCTGCGTACCTTTCACAGAAATTCAGGAAAAGATTAAGGATAACTGCCCCGAAGAACTCTTCACAATAATTATGAGAAGAATTATGATGAAGATAGCACAGAAAATAGCAGAAAGAGAAAACCTTTCAGCACTCATCTTAGGCGAAAGCGTAGGACAGGTTGCGAGTCAGACTATGGGTGCAATAGTATGCACAGACGCAGTAGCTAAAATGCCCGTTTTCCGTCCCGTTATCGGAATGGATAAGTCAGAAATAGTTGAAATCGCAAGAAAGATCGACACATTCGATATCTCGATAGAACCTTATGAAGATTGCTGTACAGTATTCACACCCAAACACCCCAAAACAGCACCCGTTCTTTCCGATGTCGAAGAAGCCGAAGCACTTTTCGATTTCGAACCTCTTATCGATAAGGCAGTTGAAGAAACCGAAGTAAAACTCTTCAAAGCAGAATTTTAAGGAACATATTATGCATATTGATTTAGATGAGATAAAGATTGAAGAAAATCTTCCGGAAATTTATGCGATGGCTGAAAAATCTGTGGAACTTATGTTGTATAAAAATATAAGGGTATCTTTCGCAGAAAGTTGCACAGGCGGACTTTTATCCGAGATAATAACATCAGTCCCGGGCGCTTCATCCGTTTTCGAAGCAGGTTTCTGTACCTACTCCGAAAGAATAAAGATGAAAATTCTTTCCGTTCCCGAAAGTGTTATTTCAGAAACAACGGTTGTCAGCGAAGAAACAGCACTTCATATGGCAAGGGGAATGAAAGACATTTCATCATCAGATATCGCAGTTTCCGTAACGGGAATAGCAGGCCCCTCAGGCGCTATGGAAGGTAAACCCGTCGGAACGGTATGCGTAGCATTCTGCTATGGTGAAACCGAAGAAACAACAACTCTTAAATTCTATAAACTCGGTGAAAGAGACAGAGAAACGATAAGAAAACTTACCGCATCCGCTGTTTATCTTCACCTTAACGAAATCCTTACAGACTGGAAGTGAGAAAAAGTTGGCACTCTCCAAAGAGGCTAAGCGTGCATATAAAAAAGCACAGAAAGCACAGAATAAAAAGAGAAAACGCCATTGGCTGATTATTCAGTACGGCGACTCCAAAAAAGAAATAATGAGCAAGATAATGACACAGATCTGTTGTGCAGTTCTTATCTGCTCTGTCATAATACTTTGGGATTATTTCAAGGCGATGTTTGTCAACAGCAAACTCAATTCCTCCTTGCAGGACCTTTACGGAACCGTAACCGAAAACATTGTCGGAACAACCGATAACGGAACAGTTCTTCCCAACGCACAGGCTCTTTTAGAGATAAATCCCGATACAGTAGGCTGGGTAAAGGTAGAGGGAACAAACATAGATAACCCCGTAGTTCTTCGAAAAGACGATACCCCTACATCAAATTATTACCTCAACCATAATTTCAATGGCGATGAGGCCAAAGCGGGAACAATTTTTTTAGATTACCGAACAACCTTAGGCTATAAAAAACAATCCGATAACCTTGTTTTATATGGCCATAATGAAAAGGATAACTCAATGTTCGGTGACCTTGACCGCTATAAGAATAACATTGATTTTTATCGCGATCATCCGATAGTAAAGTTCAATTCAAACTATGAAACGGCCGATTATAAAATAATCGCCTGTTTCGTAACCCACACCCTCCCCGAACAGTCATACGACGGAAAGGTGTTCGACTATCAGAACTATATTGATTTTGATGAAGCAAGATACAACGACTTCATAAGTAATGTTATGAGCCGTTCACAGATAATAACAACCGTTGATTACAGATACGGTGATCGCTTTATAACCCTTTCAACCTGCTCCAACGAATTTTCTAATTCAAGATTTGTAGTAGTAGCAAGAAAGGTTCGTGAAGGCGAAGATGTCGGCGTTGACGTTTTAAACGCAAAGGTAAACGAAAACGCAAAAGAACCCGACTGGGATAAGATTTACGGAAGATAAGCAAAAGAGGTGAGAAACTTGGGAATAAGAGAGGAAGCCCTCGATAAACAGAGGTCTGTTATCGTTTCTAAAAAGAAGAAAAAGAAAATCAGTATCTCTCTTATCATAAGTTCTCTCGTCTTAGCGGGAACGCTCATATTCCTCGCCTGCTATTTTATAGAGGGTATCCGTTCGGGGCTTGAGTATAAAAAGCTTTCCGAAATAGAAAGCTCTCTCGCCGAAATTACAACCATAACGACCACAGGAACGACCGTGCCCGATGCACCCATAAGAAAACCCATTCTTCCTTTAGCCGAAGAACTTTTAAAACAAAACCCCGATACAGTCGGCTGGGTAACCATCCAGAACACTAACATAAATTATCCTGTAGTAAGAAGAGGAAATAAAGAAGAAGAAAATTCCTATTACTTAACACATAGTTTCGATGGCTCACAGAACCGCAAAGGCGCAGTTATGATGGACTATCGAACAACAGCGTCCGATACAAGAAATTCCGATAACATCGTTTTATATGCACATAACGAAAAGGATAACTCGATGTTCGGCGACCTTGATAATTATAAGAATAACGGAAGTAACGCGTGGAGCGATAAAGCACTCGAATTCTATAAACAAAATCCGATTATAACGTTCAGCACAAACTACGAAAAGGCGGATTATAAGATATTTGCCGTTTTCGTTACAATGACAACCGATAAGTATGACAGCGTTCCGCTTTTCGATTATCAGAACTATATCGATTTCGATATGAACAGATATATGGATTTTATCGATAACATAGAAAAGCGAAATAAACTGATAACCGATGTCAACTATAAATTCGGCGATGAATTTTTAACACTTTCGACCTGCTCCAACGAAGCAAACGACGCAAGACTTGTAATTATAGCAAGAAAAGTCCGCGAGGGAGAAGGCTCTTTTGTTGACACAACAAACGCGACTTTTGAAAAAGACCCCGTCTACGAACACGACTGGACAGAAATCTATAAGAACTATTGATATAAAAAATAACGGAGGATAAAAAAGATGAATACAAAAAAGAATATCGCATTTGCGATGTCGGTTTCTCTCATAGCATCAATGTCACTCGCTCTTTCGGGATGTAATCCTACTCCACCCGAAGTGACCGAAGTATATACTCCCAAGGTTCAGACATCTGTCGAAACAACAATAGTTACAACAGAAGAAACCGAGCCTCCTCTCGTTCTTCTCCCCGAAGCAGAAGAAAGAATGGAAAGATATGAACATTACGCAGGTTGGATAAACATTCCCGGAATAGTTGATGAACCCATAGTTCAGTATTCCGATAACGATTATTACTTAAACAGAAACCCCGACCAGCAGAAAGACGTTGCAGGTTCAATCTATGCCGATTTCAGATGTTTACTCAATACAAGAAAACGTTCGGGCAATATCGTTCTTTACGGACACAACCAGAAAGACGGTTCAAGATTCGGTCAGCTCGATTTCTATAAATGGAACCCGCTTACATACTATCAGCAGAAACCCGTTGTCTATGTTGACACAGCCTATGAAAAGAGAGTATATAAAATCTGTTCGATGTTTATTATCAACACAAAACCCGAACACGACACACGTCCTCTTTTCGATTATCATAACTATATTGATCTTAGCGATGAAGCGAGATTCAATGAATTCGCAGACCAGATAAAAAAACGTTCACTTCTTGTTATCCCCGATGTTGATATAGAGTATGGCGACAGATTCATAACACTCTCAACCTGTAGCACAGAATTCGAAAGCTCAAGATTTGTTATAGTAGCAAGAGAACTCCGTGAAGGCGAAAGTGCCGATGTCGATACATCAACAGCAAAGGTAAACAACAATCCTCTTTATCCCGAAATCATTTATAAATATCAGGGCGGAAGCTATCAGGAATAATATATAAGAAGGAATGACATTATGAAAAGAAGATCTCTTGCGGGATTTACCGCAGTTGCTGTTATAGGTCTTGTGTATACCGCTCTGTATACGACAGTCGGTGAAACAACAAGAACGGGTGATCTGTCAGAGTATATAGAAGCAAATGCTATATCCGTTGTTTCTTCGGATTCGCTTACAGAGTATAATGCATTTATGCCCGAAGAAACTATTATAACAAAATCTACAACAGCAAGAACAGATATAACAGCGGGTGCTGAAAAAAATCCTGTTGCAACTTTACAGGGTGCCGTGGGAAGCGGTAACGCAGGCGGACTTTCACAACACACAATGGCAGTTGTGACAACAACACCAAAGGTTACTACTACACCCCGAGCAACAACAACTCCAAAAGTAACAACAACTCCTAAAGTAACTACTACCCCTAAAGTTACCATAACACCAAAGGTAACAACCACACCGGTTACAACAACCACTCCCAAGGTAACCACAACTCCTGTAACAACGACCACACCCGTTACTACGACAACTCCCGTAACAACAACGGAAATGGCGATGTTTACAACAAAGGCTACAACGACAGAAACAACAGTTCCTACAACATCTGCCACAACCGTTCCGACGACTGAAAAAACAACGGTTCCTACAACAACAGAAATGGCGATGTTTACAACAAAAGCGACAACAACCGAAGAAACAACGACCAAAAGAGAAACAACTTCCGATGAAGATGTTAAAACTTCATCGTGGGGCAACCTTACATATAAATATAACGGAAGCACACACACAGACGATGCGTTTACAGTAGTCTGCAAGGTTGTTGAAGCCGAAATGGGTTCATCTTTTGATGAAGAGGCTTTAAAAGCACAGGCAGTTGCGGCTTACTCTTTCATAAAATCAAAGAACGACGCAGGTGTAACTCCCTCACTCGCTATGAAGAGCAATGTTTCCTCAAAGGTAAAGAGTGCGGTTTCCGCAGTATCGGGAAAAGCAATTTACTATAACGGAAAAGTCATAGAGGCTGTTTATTCCGCATCACAGGGCGGTGCTTCAGCAAGTTCCGAACAGGTCTGGGGCGGAAGAGTTCCATATCTCGTTTCTGTCCAGAATGATTACGATGAATACGACAGATACTATGGCTATGAAAAGACATTCACAGAAAGCGAAGTAGAAAACTATCTTGAAAGCTATTTAGGAAAATCCCTCTCATCCGACCCTGAGGACTGGATTGTAATAGAAAGCCGTTATGACAGCGGATATGTAAGAGAAGTAACTCTCGACGGCAGAAAGACTGTTTCAGGAAGAACAGTAAGAGAATCAGTATTCGATATGGATTTAAGATCCGCCAATTTCGAAGTCGAATATAATAACGGCGAATTCGTCTTTACAACCTATGGATATGGCCACGGCGTAGGGCTTTCGCAACTCGGTGCAAACCTTTATGCAACAAAGGGCGGATATACCTATGAAGAAATTCTTTACCACTACTATACAGGCGTAACTGTAAGATAGGAGAAGCTTTATGCAGATGTATGATATTATCTGTAAAAAGAAACTGAATAAAGAACTCACAACTGAAGAAATAAACTGGCTTGTAAAAGAGTTTACTGCGGGTAATATTTCCGATGCACAGATGACGGCTTTCTTAATGGCAGTTTATTTCAATTCGATGACAGAGAAAGAAACTCTCGATTTAACTCTCGCTATGGAGCATTCGGGCGATGTTTTAGATCTTTCATCAATAGATAAAATAACGGTCGATAAACATTCAACAGGCGGAGTAGGGGATAAAACAACCCTCTTTATAGCGCCCACTGTTGCCTCACTCGGTGTTAAGGTTCCCAAAATGTCGGGCAGAGGTCTCGGGCATACGGGCGGAACTATCGATAAACTCGAAAGCATTGAGGGCTTTAATACAAGCCTTTCTTTCGATGAATTCAGCGATGTCGTAAAATCCGTGGGTTGTGCCGTTGTTGGTCAGACAGGAACACTCACCCCCGCCGATAAGAAGATTTATGCACTTCGCGATGTAACAGCAACAGTCGATAGTATTCCGCTTATCGCATCAAGCATTATGAGTAAAAAACTCGCAACAGGCAACAGTTGTATTCTTCTTGATGTAAAATGTGGAAGCGGTGCTTTTATGAAAGATAGAAAATCCGCAAAAGCACTTGCCGATACAATGGTTAAAATCGGAAAGAACGCAGGCAGAAATTGTTCCGCTTTAATAACTGATATGACCAAACCTTTAGGAAGAGCGATAGGAAACTCACTAGAAGTAATAGAAGCAGCAGAGGCTTTAAAGGGAAATGAAAAAGGCGAATTTTTTGACCTTTGCATAGAACTTTCAGCGAATATGCTCTCTCTTGCTGGAAAGGGAACGCCATCTGAATGTGCCGTTATGGCAAAAGAAGCCGTTGAAAGCGGAAAGGCTTTTAATAAGTTAAAAGAGATGATTTCTGCTCAGGGCGGAAACCCCGAAGTTGTCGAAGATTACAAATTGTTTAAACAACCGAAAAATATACACGAAGTATATGCAGATAAATCAGGTATCGTAACTTGCAACGATTGTGAGGCGATAGGACTTGTTTCTCTCTCGCTCGGGGCAGGCAGAACTGTAAAAGATGCCCCCATTGACCATTCAGCAGGTGTTTATCTTAACAAACTCTGTGGGGAAAGGGTAGAAAAGGGCGAAAAAATCGCAACGCTTTACTCATCGGTTGATTGCGATATGGCGAAAATCGGCGAAAGATTTAGTTCTGTATATCAAATTACAGATACCAATTTGGTATAAAGTTCACAATTTTTAAATAATTTGCACATAAACGCTTGACAATTTCATAGAATTGCGTATAATTTAAACTATGGTATTATAAAGTTCGTGGCAGGACTTTGTTGTGGATTATTTAGGAGGTATTCGGTATGGGTATTGCAGACGTTGTAGGTTCAATCGGATCGACAGCAACAGGCGTTGCTGACAAGGCTAAAAGCATTTCCGAAGTAGGAAACCTTAAAAGAAAAATAGCATACGAAGAAGAAAGAATTGTTGAAATTTTTGCAGATATCGGTAAAAGTCTTTATGAAAATCGCAATCAGGATTTAAGCGCATTTGCTCCTCTTTGTGATGATATCGATGTTCGTAAGAGAAGAATCAAGAGAATGCGTCTCGAAATGAACGAAATCCGTGGCGTTAAGCTCTGCGAAACCTGCGGAACAGAAGTTGACGAAAAGTACCAGTACTGCGGCGTTTGTGGTGCTAAACTTCCCTCAAGCCGTGAAATTCAGGTTGGCGAAGTATCAAGCGATGCTTCAGGCCTTATCGCTGGATCAACAGTTACAGAATAATATATTTTCCGTCTGATTTTTATCAGACGGAAATTTTTTTGAAAATTTTTTCGAAAAGGTATTGACAGACAGAAAAACCTATGCTATAATGTATAAGCATTAAGTTAATAGTTGTGGAGAGGTATCGAAGTGGTCATAACGAGGCGGTCTTGAAAACCGTTTGCCTTCACGGGCACGTGGGTTCGAATCCCACCCTCTCCGCCATTTTTTTATATTCACCTTTTTGGAGAAATACCCAAGTGGTGAAGGGGCTCCCCTGCTAAGGGAGTAGGGCTGGAAACGGTCGCGAGGGTTCAAATCCCTCTTTCTCCGCCAAAAAAGAAGATACCCATTCGGGTATCTTCTTTTTTAGTTTAAATAACGGGATTTGAACGGGGCGAGGTAGTGAATGACAGGCGGTGAGCCACCGCGGGCAGATTTACCACGGAGCCCGTGAAGGTAGTATAGAAAGTCTGACTGTATTCTTTCGTTACCGAGCGATAGAGTTGTTTTAAAAGCTAAGCCCGAAACGAAATGTCCCGTGCGGTCACGCACCCCACAGGCGAGAGCAAATCCCTCTTTCTCCGCCAAAAAATAGGATTTGAACGGAAATAACTATTAATCATTGACTTTTCTCCTCAGAAATGTTAAAATATTTCTTAGTATTTTTTATCTGGGGGTTAATATGAAACAGAAAAAAGAGGGCTTCGGCTCTAAAATAGGATTTGTTCTCGCGGCTGCAGGCTCAGCCGTAGGGCTCGGAAATATATGGCGTTTCCCATATCTCGCCGCACAGTATGGCGGAGGAATTTTTCTTCTCGTTTATATAATTCTTGCCGTAACTTTTGGTTTTTCTCTTATGATAACAGAAATCTCTATCGGAAGAAAAACAGGTAAGAGCGTTATCGGTGCTTATGCCGATGTATCAAAAAAATTCAAACCATTAGGATTTATCGCGGCGTCAGTACCTGTAATAATCTTCTCGTATTACTGCGTAATCGGCGGCTGGGTTCTCAAGTATTTTACAGTCTATGTTTCTAATATCGGAACGGATGCCGCAACAAACGGCTTCTTCGATTCGTTTATAGGTCATTCGGGACAGCCCACACTTTTCCTTGGCATCTATCTTATTTTAACAGCAGCCGTTGTTATGCTTGGCGTTGAAAAGGGAATAGAAAAGGTAAGTAAAATCCTTATGCCCGTTCTCGTTGTTATGACAATAGGAATTTCTATCTATTCCATTACTCTTGACGGCGCTATGGCAGGGGTAAAATATTACCTTATGCCCGATATCAAGAATTTCTCTGTAAAGACAATAGTTGCCGCAATGGGACAGCTTTTCTACTCAATGTCACTCGCAATGGGTATTATGGTAACCTACGGTTCATATATGCGTAAGGAAGATAACATTGAAGAATCAGTAAGATATATTGAAATCTTCGATACAGCGATAGCATTTTTATCAGGACTTATGATTGTTCCCGCAGTTTTCGCATTTTCAGGCGGAGACCCCTCAGCGCTCAATCAGGGACCCGGACTTATGTTCGTAACTCTCCCCAAGGTTTTCCTTTCTATGCGTGGAGGAAGAATTATCGGAATGGTTTTCTTCGTTCTCGTTGCTCTCGCCGCACTCACATCATCAATCTCACTTATGGAAACAATAGTTTCCGTTATTATGGAAAAGTGGAAAGTTAAAAGAATACCCGCTTGTATCATAGTAGCAGGATTTTCATTCGTTTTCGGAATGTTCTCGGTTTTAGGCTACAGCGACCTCAGCCATATAACAATCTTCGGAAGACAGATTTTAGACTTCCTCGATTTCCTCAGCAACAATATCATTATGCCTCTTGTCGCACTCTTCACCTGCATACTCATAGGCTATATTGTAAAACCCTCTTTCGTTGAAGACGAAGTCAAACTCAGCTCAGAGTTTAAATCAAAGAAACTCTATGAAGTTATGATAAAGTATATTTGCCCCGTTTGTATGGTGATTATCTTTATTTCTTCAGTAGTAGGTTATGTATAATAAAACGAGAATCTCACTTGTTTTGCTGTGTTAATCTCACTCGGAATATCCGCATATTCCGTCGCTCGTTTGCCTTGCAAAACAAATCAATCTTTTCGTTTTATCGAATTGTATAAAAACACTCCCTCACGGATGTGGGGGAGTGCTTTATTTACTCCCTGTCGGTCGCGCGATTTTTTGTATGTCATAACAAATGTGGTTACCGAGCCGTTTTTTTATTTTTATAAATAAATCGGGAAACGATTTGTCCTCCGCGGTCACGCGGTTTGTCACATTTATGGGAAATTTGTGAATATTTGTTGACAAATCTGTGAAAAGGAATTATAATCTAAGTGTCGGCATATATTGTTTTGTCGCACATATTTTTATGATATAAGGAGGACTTTTCACAATGAATTACGAAATCAAAAACGCGCCCCTTCCCGTAGTAATCGTTAAACTCGCTCAGGGTGAATCAATCGAATGTCAGAGAGGCGCTATGTCCTGGATGACTCCTACTCTTGAAATGCAGACAGGTCTCGGCGGAAACGGCGGCGGCGGTCTTCTCGGTGCACTCGGAAAGATGGCTAAAAGTGCCGTAACAGGCGAATCTGTATTCAGAAATACATACAGTGCTACAAAGGGCGCAGGCGAAATCGCTTTCGCATCAACATTCCCCGGCGATATCATCGCTTTCGACACAACAAACACACCTATCGTTGCTCAGAAGTCAGCGTACCTCGCTAATACAGTAGGTGTTGATATGGAACTTTTCTTCCAGAAGAAAGCAGGCGCAGGCTTCTTCGGCGGTGAAGGATTCATTATGCAGAAGTTCTCAGGAAACGGAACAGTTTTCCTTGAAATCAACGGTTGCGTATGTGAATACACACTCGCAGCAGGTGAATCACTTTTAGTTGATACAGGTTACCTCGCTGCTATGGAAGCTACATGCTCAGTAGATGTTGAAACAGTAAAGGGTGTAGGAAATGCGCTTCTCGGTGGAGAAGGCCTCTTCAATACAAGAGTTTCAGGCCCCGGCAAAATCTGGCTTCAGACAATGCCCGCAAACTCACTCGCAGGAGCACTCGCACCTTACCTTCCCTCAAGCAACTGAGGCGATATAGCAGAGAATGTCTTTGATATTCTCGACCTTGCTTAATCGACAAAATCCTGTCTATTTAGATAAATTTGTGAAGACTTCTATATTTTTCTTTATGAAAAACCTTTAATTGTTTAATATGCTAATAGAAAAAATATAAAAAATATGTTAATATATTTGTATTATATTGATTATGGAGGGTATTTACCATGGAAAAGAAAACAAACGGTATGTCCATTGCTGCAATTATTTTTGCATTCATTATGCCTGTAGTAGGCCTTATTCTCGCAATCATTGCAAAGAAGAAAGATCCTGATGACAAGCTCGCTAAGGCTGCATTCATCATCTCAATCGTTATCCTTGCAATCGGTCTCGTATCATCAATCGGTTGTGCAGCTTGCACAGCTTGCGCAGCAGCTTCAATGGAAGGCGGCTCATACGCTGCAGTTCTCGCTCTTTAATCTTTAAAGACAAAAAGCAAAACAAAGACAAATCGACTTTTGTCGGTTTGTCTTTTTGTTTAAAAATACATTTTCGGAGGGAATTTATTATGGAAAAGAAAACAAGCGGAATGTCTATAGCTGCAATTTTTTTTGCATTTCTTATGCCCGTAGTGGGACTTATTCTTGCTATCATCGCCGAGAAGAAAAACGGCGAAGATACACTCACTAAAGTAGCATTTGTTCTTTCTCTCATATTTACAATTTTAAGTGCTCTTACAGTTATGATATTTATGGCAATTTTCATTCCTGCTATGATAGGATATACCGAAAAGGTAAGAGAATACGGAATGATTATTTTAGGTCTTTAATAAAAGTTTGTTATAAAGGTTATAACAAGGGTATCGGGTAAAAACCAATACCCTTGTTTTAAAAGAGGAATTTATTATGAAAAAACATTCAAACGGACTTGCCGTTGCGGCAATGATATATGCTTTTGTATGTTCACCCGTAGGGCTTATTATGAGTATTATCGCAAAGAAAAAACATCCCGATGATGTCACACTTGCCAACGCCGCATTCATAGTATCACTAGTATTTATAATTCTTTTCATACTTCTTATCGCCGCTTGTGAGCTCGGCGAGTTGTGGTTGAAATCTCAACCTTAATATAAGGGGGAAAATATGTTACCATTTCTTGATTTGGGTTTTATAAAACTGCCTATGTATGGTCTTATGGGCGCTTTGGGGACGATTTTTGCAATTCTCATAGCTTATTTCGCAAAAAAACGCTATGGTGTTAAAAAAGACGATGTTCTCTATTCTGCCTGCTTTGCGGGAATAGGAGTTCTTATCGGTTCAAAACTTCTTTATGTGATAGTAACATTACCTCATATAATCGAAAATTACGAATTTTATTCTGAGGATAAAACCCTTCTCTTTACATCTCTTTTCGGCGGATATGTTTTCTATGGCGGACTCATAGGCGGAATTATAATGGGAATGATCTACGGAAAGATCTTTAAGATAAACCCTATAAAACTTGTTGACATCTACGCACCTTTGATTCCTCTTATCCACGGTTTCGGAAGAATAGGTTGCTTTTTTGCAGGCTGTTGCTATGGTGCACCCAGTGAAAAATACGGAGTTTATTTTGATGCATTTGGCGGAGCACCTCAGGGTGTAAAACTTTTTCCTATCCAGCTTGTCGAAGCGGGAATAAATTTTATAGTTTTCGCAGTTCTTCTTATCTTTGCTATAAAGAAAATCTTTAAACTCGGCGGAATAACAGGTGCCTATCTTTCGATTTATGCAGTAGAACGTTTTATCCTTGAATTTTTCAGATATGACAGCATAAGGGGAGGGCTTTTAGGCATCTCAACATCTCAGTGGATAAGCATTATCCTTTTCCCGATAGGAATAGCCCTCATTCTTTTCGGCGAAAAGATTTTCAAAGAAAAATAAAGCGAAAATCTTACTTGTCTTTCTGTGTCAACACTTCTCGCAGTACACCAGTACAGCGTCGTCGTGTTTCCTTGAAATACAAGCAATTCTTTCGCTTTGAAATATTATTAAAATCAAAAGCACCCCTTGGGGTGCTTTTATTGTTACTGCTTTGTATTTTTAGCAACAAACTTCGAGAACTGCTTTGCAAGTATCTGAAGTTCTTCAACGTTCTCGCTTGCGTCGTCAATGTAATCAGACTGTTCATCAGCACTTTCGATAGTTTTTTCCGAACTTGAAACTGTGCTCTCAACGTCTGCCTTGATAGCGGTTGTAAGTGTTGCAATATCTTCCGCGGTTGATTTTGATGTATCAGCAAGGTCTTTGATTTCTCCCGCAACAACAACGAAACTCTTTCCCGCAGCGCCTGCTCTTACAGCTTCTATCTGTGCGTTGAAACTAAGGATTTTTGTCTGATCGGCAAGTCTTGTTATAGAATCGAGAACATCCTCAATCTTTTCAGATGCTTCACCGATATTTTCGATGTTCTTGCTGAGCTCTCTCTGATGTGTTTCAATTCTTTCCGATGCTTTCGACATCTTTTCAAAGTTTTCTGAAACAACACCTATTGTCCTTGCGAAAACTTCCGAAACAACAGCCGCCTGCTTCTTGAAATAAGCCTCGTTTATCATAGCTTCAATAGCGGTCTTGACAGCATTTGCAATAGCTTCAATTTCTTTTTTAGAAAGTCTTTCGAGTTCTCCTGCGGCGTTTTTGAGATTTTCTATATTGACACCATATCTGTCAGCGCATTCTCTTATATCAGCAGGACGCATTCTTTCTATTGTATAATGTCCGCCGATAACGCCACCGATAACTTCGTTTTCAAGAACGATAGGGAAAGCGAATTCTGTAATCCCTGCGTGGCATTTAGCGATATGTATTCTGTGATAACGCATAGCCTCAGAGATAAAGAAAGAATGTGATCTGTTACATTCTTTGAGGCCTTCTCTCGAACTTCTTATATAGTATTCACAGTATTTGCAGAATTTACTTGTAGGAGTAATGCAGTTTCCGTTTCTGTCAACAACGGTCAGAGCACACCCGGTCTTTTCGGCATAAGTTTCCTGAAAAGCAACGAGCTTCTGCATATCAACAAGGTCAGAAATCTCAATCACCGAAATATCTATAAGGTTATCGCAGATTTTTATCATAATAAACCCTCCGCAAAAATATTCTTAGGTATATTATACATTATTATGGATATTATTGCAAGAAGATATTTTTCTATTGCATTATGGTAAAAAATGTAGTAAAATGTTAATATATTATTTATGAAGGAGAAAAACATTATGTGGACAAACGAACTTTTAAAGAATAATGCCAAAGCTTGTCTTAAAAACTACTATTGGTATGCCGTTCTCTACTGCTTCCTTACATACCTCGTAACAAGCAGCATCTCAGGTGTAGTAATGAGCGTTTTATCCGGTATAACATCCGTTATCGGAACTATTCTCAGTGCCGTTTTCGGAATTTCATCAACAGCCCTCGGTGCAGCGGGAGAAGAATCAGGAAGCGATGCTATGATGGTAGGCGCAGGCATAGGAATGGTACTCGGAATGATTGTTCTCTATGCAATCATTTATATCCTCACACTTGCAGTAAGTATTGTTGTCAGCACATTCGTTAATATGCCTTTTAATATGGTTGGTCTTAACAGATACTTTATGGTGTCAAGAACAAGAAAGGGCGAAATAAACGATATTCTTTTCCCTATAAAGTCAAAGCAGTATAAGAATATTGCAAAGGTTTCATTCTTCTATACTCTTTATCTTACTCTCTGGAGCTTGCTTTTCGTAATTCCCGGAATTATAAAGAGTTATGAATATTTCCTTGTTCCTTATATTCTCGCTGAAAACCCTTCTATTTCAAAGGACAGAGCATTTGAAATCAGTAAAAAGACAATGGAAGGCGAAAAGATGAACACATTCATCCTTCAGCTTTCATTCATCGGCTGGTCTCTTCTTCTCTGCCTTGCAACATTGATGACATTCGGTCTTGGCGCACTCGGTGCATACTGCCTCGTTCCCTATATGAATGCAACATTCGTTGAACTCTATACATGCCTCAGAGAAAAGGCACTTACTAACGGATACGCTACTCCAGAGGAGCTTATCGGATATTAATTCAAAACGGAGGAATATTTTATGGACAAAAGATTTACCAAATACCTCGCAGAGTTTATAGGAACATTCATCCTCGTATTCTTCGGATGTGGCTCGGCAGCTATAACAGGCGGAATAGGCGGAGTTTTAGGAATACTCGGTATCGCATTTTCATTCGGTCTTGCAATCGTTGCCGCAGCTTATGCTATAGGCCATATATCAGGCTGCCACGTAAACCCCGCGGTATCACTTGCTATGCTTATTGACGGCCAGCTTTCAATCATCGATTTCATCGGTTATGTTGTAGCACAGTTCTTAGGCTCCTGTGCCGCAGCGAGCGCACTTTTCTTCACAATAAAGTCAAGCGGAAAGCTCGATATCTTCGAAACAGGACTCGGAACAAACGGCTATGAAGCACTTTCATACACAGGTCTCTCACTTGATGGCGCTTTCGTTGTTGAAATGATACTTACATTCGTTTTTGTCCTCACAATTTTTGGTGTAACATCAAATGAAAAAACATCAGCACACGCAGGCCTCATCATCGGCCTCACACTTACTTTTGTTCATATCATCGGTATTCCTCTTACAGGAACATCCGTTAACCCCGCAAGAAGCGTAGGTCCCGCTCTCATTTTTGGTGGTGAAGCACTCAGTCAGGTTTGGCTCTTTGTTCTCGCTCCACTCGTTGGCGCAGCGATAGCGGCTCTCGTATGGCATTTCTGCTTCAAACCCGAAGACAAGAAAGTTGTAAAGACTGCAAAGACAACAAAGAAAAAGTAATTTTTAAGGACGCTCTTCTGAGCGTCCTTTTTTATCCCCCTATACACCTGCCTCTTGACAAAAACTACGCTATATGATATAATGCTAATGTTAATCCGATATATAGGTGTGCGGGCCCTGTGCAACAAAACACTGCGAACCATGTCAGGCGGGGAACCGAGCAGCATTAAGCAGTCCGTTCTTGTGTGCCGCAGCAAGCCTGCACACCTATGTGTCGGATTTTTATGCCGTTTAAAGAAAGTGAGGGGTTTTATGTATACAGCGCTTTACCGCAAGTGGCGTCCGAAAACATTTGATGATGTTATCGCTCAGCCTCATATAACAACAACCCTCAAAAGTCAGATAACAAACGGCAAAACAGCCCACGCCTATCTCTTTACAGGATCTCGCGGAACAGGTAAAACAACCTGCGCAAGAATTTTTGCAAAAGCTATAAACTGTGAAAATTCTACAGACGGCAACCCTTGCCTTTCCTGTTCTGTCTGCGTAGACGCTGAAAACGAAGCGCTTTCAGATATCATTGAGATCGACGCCGCTTCAAATAACGGCGTTGACGATATCAGAGATCTCAGAGAAGGTGCTATCTATTCACCCGAAAGATGTAAATACAAAGTCTATATCATCGACGAAGTCCATATGCTTTCGGTGAATGCTTTCAATGCGCTTCTTAAAATCATCGAAGAACCACCTCCGTATGTAAAGTTCGTTCTCGCAACAACAGAGGTCCATAAGGTTTTACCCACAATTCTTTCAAGAT
>JAGAJQ010000042.1 GCA_017828955.1 Oscillospiraceae bacterium | reverse complement strand
TATAGAAATCCTTGAGGGATTTAAGAGTGTATTTTGAAAACTGAACAGTTTCATCGTCTATAAAGAACACTCTTTCCTTAACGGAAACATTATCGAAAATGTCTTCGCCGTCTGCTTTGACAGTTCCTTCTTCCTGCTTATAGATACCCGAAATAAGTCGGAGTATTGTTGATTTACCTGCACCATTAGAACCTAAAAGACCGAACGCTGTTCCTGTAGGAATGGTAAGGTCAATATTATCGAGTGCTGTAAATTTATTATCGAATTTCTTTGTTACACCTTTTATCTCAATCATTTTTCTTTTCCCCCTTATCTATTCTCTCTTTGAGTGTTTCTGCAGTTATGCCCACCGCGAATGCGTTTTCGACAGCCTCGTCAAACGCTCTGAGTTTTTCTGAAACAACGGTTTCTTTTTCAACATCTCCGACAAAACTTCCCCTTCCTGCCAGAGAGTAGATTACACCGTCGCGTTCGAGTTCGTTATAGGCTTTTGAAATGGTGTTGGGGTTTACACCAAGTGTTTTTGCCATTTCACGAACAGAGGGTAACTGGTCACCTTTTTTAAGAACGCCCTTCATAACAAGACTTGTTATCTTATCACAAAGTTGTTCGTAAATAGGAATTCTGCTTTGTAAATCAATGGTAAACATCCTGTTCCTCCTTTTCTATTTCTTAGAAGCTGCGATACCGATTATAACACCTGCTGCAATAACTACTATTACTACAACGATTATAATGCCTGTCAAAGAAAACATAAAATCAATTCTCCTTTCTTACTGCGATTACAATCGCCGCTGCCGCACCTATACCAAAAACAAGCAGAGATACTATCATAAGTACTGTAACATTCATTGTTGTTATCATATTTTTCTCCTTCCCCGTTATAACTGTATTAGTTATCATAGTACAGTTATAACACATAGTACACCTCTTGTCAAGTACTTTTTTGAAAAAATTTTTCTTTGTTGTTTTTTTGCCGTTATAGTTGTATAATATAAAGGTATATAAATATCATTATATATGGGTATCGGAGGAAAAAATATGAGAAAGACAAAAATCGTCTGCACAGTAGGTCCTTCAACAGACGACAGAGAAATTTTAAAAAATCTTATGCTTTCGGGGATGAATGTTGCACGTTTCAACTTCTCACACGGGGATTATGGAACGCATAAGAGACGTTTTGAAGAAATCGTTTCTTTAAGAGAAGAACTCGGTCTTCACATAGCAACAATGCTTGATACAAGAGGCCCTGAAATAAGACTCGGCAGATTTGTTGACGATAAGCCCGTAACTCTTAATGACGGCGCTGAATATATACTTACAACAGAAGAATGCCTTTGTGATGACAAAAAGGGTTTTATCACATTCGATAAATTACCTATGGACGTTACAAGAGGAACAAGAATACTTATAAATGACGGTCTCGTTGAAATGATTGTCGAGAAGGTTTCGGAAAAAGAAATTTTCTGTAAAGTAATCTATGGCGGAGTTATTTCAAACAATAAAGGAATAAATGTTCCCGGCGTTGAACTTTCTATGCCCTATCTTTCAGACAGAGATATGGAAGACCTTGAATTCGGTGCTAAAATGGGATTTGATTTTATCGCCGCAAGTTTTGTCCGTTCATCTGCTGATATAAACTACTTAAAGAAATTCATAAAGTCGATAGGCTGGACAACGCCTCGTATAATCGCAAAGATAGAAAGTATGGACGGTGTTGACAACATCGACGAAATCATTGATGCGGCAGACGGCATTATGGTTGCAAGAGGAGATATGGGTGTTGAAATTCCTTTTGAACAGATTCCCGCCATTCAGAAAGAGCTTATCAAAAAGGGATACAACGCAGGCAAGCAGGTAATAACAGCAACTCAGATGCTTGAATCTATGATAACAAATCCCCGCCCTACAAGAGCGGAAATAACCGACATAGCAAATGCAATATATGACGGAACCAGTGCTATTATGCTTTCAGGCGAAACAGCAGCGGGCAAACACCCCGTTGAAGCTGTAAGAACAATGGCGCTTATCGCTGAAACAACCGAAGAAGATATAAACTATGAGCATCGTTTTGCCCACAGGGATATCGAATCAAGCCCTGATATCACG
>JAGAJQ010000041.1 GCA_017828955.1 Oscillospiraceae bacterium | reverse complement strand
ATATATTCTATTATACCATAAATTTTCAATAAATCAAGATTTTTTTAATTTTTTAATCTGTCTTATGTCATTTCCTACGAATTTGAGGTATGTATACTCGCCGAAAATTCTTGATGCAACGCGATCATCATATCTTTCCGAAACATCATTGTTTGTCAGATTAGAACTTATTATTGTCGGAAGATTTCTGTTAATTCTTGTATTTATTATGTTATATATCGTTGAATGGTTGAAAGGGTTATTTACTTCAGCACCAAGGTCGTCGAGTATAAGAAGATCGACCGAAGTTATTGTAGCGAGGGTGTTCTTGTCCGATTTTCCGTAATGTTCTTTCTGAATTTCGTTAAGATAGTTTATAATCGAATCATAAGCAACATTATATCCCTTTGCGATAACTTCTTTTGCTATCGAGAGCGAAAGATGAGTTTTCCCAAGCCCCGTTTCGCCACACATAAACAGACTTTCCGAGTTTTTTGAGAAATTCAATGCGTATTTTTTGCAGTATCCAAGAATTCTTGTCATAATTTCGGCGTCTCTTCCGTCGTAATAGAATACGCTGAAATCTTCAAAACTACACATTTTCACACTTGAAGTTTCGTTGAAACTTTCAATTTTGATTTTTTCAACGATTTCGTTGAAACATCTGCATCTTTTCCCTTCAAAAACTCCTGTATCACCGCAAATATTGCAGGTGTAATGTGTATCGAGATAATCAGAAGGGTATCCGTTTGAAAGAAGAAGATCGTTTTTCAGCTTCTGACTTTCAAGATTTTTCTGTTTGATTTTTTCTATCTGTTCTTCTGCATCAGGGCTTTTAAGTATAACGATTTTTGCAAGTTCGCATAACGTTGAAGAAAGCTTATCATTTATTTCTCTGAACCCTGGTATTTTTTCTTCAAGCTGAATTTTTCTTTCTTCAGCGTCTCTTTCGGCTTTGATTTTTCTTTCGTTTATAATTCTTATAGCCTCATTATATATCTCGTTACTCATCGTTTCCTCCCAAATCAAGTGCAATCTGAGTCAATGCGTCAAAATCATAAGTCTTTTTTGATTTTTTCTGCGTTGCTTCTGATTTTGCATTACTTTCTCCGGCATCAACATTTTCTTTGCTGGTATAGCCTTTTTCTTTCCAGTTGAAAAGTATCTTGTCTATATAGGCGAAAGAAAGTTCTTTTTTATAATCTATATTCTTGTCAAAAGCATATTCTATAAGTTCATCAGAAAATCCTTCATCGCACCATTTTTCAGCATATCCGCGTTCTCTCGTGTTGAGTTTTCTTGATTCTATACCGAAAATTCTCTTGATTTTTCTGAAGAAAACTTCCATTCTGCTCATACGGTTTATTTCTTCTTCTGCGGATTTTGCGTCGTTTATACCTTTTTCACACCAGGCTTTAGCTACGGCTTCTATGTATCCCGCAGATAATTTGTCCATTTCACGACAATGCTGTAAAAGCATAATGATAACATCAGAAGAAAGTCCCATATAATCGTGGATCCATACGATAGAGCGCTGTTCTGTGTGATTGAGCATTCTTGAGTATATATTTTCCGCTCTTTCGAAAAGGAATTTTATTTCTTTTGATTTTTCTATTCTATCAGCAATCTGAACAGGGGATAACTCGTGCTTTTCGGTGGTTTTTACCTTTTTCTTCGGTTCGGGATCAGGCTTTGATTCTTTTTTCTCGGCAAATTGCATCGAAAAGTTCTTACCGTTCGAAAGAACGCCTATATTTTCCCAGAAAATCAATGCTTCTTCAACTATTTCCTCAGCTATACCAAGTTTCTGAGAAATTTCTTCGGTTTTGCATTGATGATCATTGTTGTATGATATGTAAAGAAGAACTTTAAGTTGTTCTCCACTTGCAATTTTAAGGTTGTTTTCAGCAACAGAAGCAGGAACAGCGAATATTCTTGTCCATTGCAAAGGGTTGAATTCGTAATCCATAAATACTCCTTCTAAGGTAAAAATGATGCATAAGGGTATTATAGCATACTTATACTTAAAATTCCAATAATTTTTTAAATAATTTTATATATTATTTTTACAGTTAAAAATAACTTGCAAAATTCCTTATAATGTACTATAATAATTTAATACGGTGCTTGAAATCTGGTGGCACCAATGTCTGCGGAGGTGAATGTTAATGGCAGAAATTAAAAAGAATAATAAAAAGACTGCTATAAAAGCAGAAAATAATGATATAAAAGAAAAAACTACAAAACGCAGAAAGAAAACTATTGTTGCTTCATCTGATGGTGGCGAGTTTGTTTCCTGCGATAGTAACAATTCAAAAGATGCAAAAAGTAAAGATAATTTAAGTGCAAACAGTATTTTCCCAGCGATTGCAATGAGGGGACTTGTTGTTTTCCCTAAAATAGTCATGCATTTTGATGTTGCAAGAGAAAAGTCCATTCAGGCTTTAAAGGCGGCTATGGCTACAGATCGTAAGATTTTTCTTGTAGCGCAGAAAGATGTCGTTACAGATGTTCCTACAGGAAATGATCTTTACAAGGTCGGCGTTGTTGCAGAGGTGAGACAGCTCCTCAAAACTCCCGATGGAGTTACAAGAGTTCTTGTTGAGGGGCTTTACAGAGCGCGTCTTGTTGACATTCTTGATACAGACCCCTATATGATAACTCATATCAGAAGAATTCCCAATCTTTCTTGTCCTGATGAAGATAAGACCGAACTTACAGCACTTGTCCGTTCGGTAAAGGATATTTTCGAACAATACTCCTATAATATGCCGAGAATGCCCAAAGAACTTATTTCTTCCATTCTTGACGAAGATAACCCATTGAAACTTTATGAAAACATAATATTCAATGTTTCGCTTCCTCTTGATGATAAGCAGCAACTTCTTGAGGCTAAAAATCTCATTCAGGGACTCAGCCTTATCGCGCTTATTCTTTCGAAAGAGTCCGAGGTTCTTGATATAGAACATCAGATTCAGGAGCAACTTCACGACCAACTTGATAAAAACCAGCGTGATTACTATCTTCGTGAACAGATGAAGATTATTTCAAATCAATTGGGTGACGATGACGATTCTCAGTCCGAAGCTTTTGAATATCTTGAAAGAATAGAAGAATTAGGTCTTTCGCCCGAGGTTTCTGAAAAACTCAGTAAAGAAGCGGGAAGGCTTATGAAAATGCCTTCTTCTTCACAGGAAGCATTTGTTACAAGAAACTATCTAGATACAGTTTTAGACCTTCCCTGGAATAAATCTACAAAAGAAAAAGCTGATATCAAGAAGGCTAGGGCAATTCTTGATAAAGACCATTATGGTCTTAAAAAGGTTAAAGAAAGAATACTTGAAACAATAGCAGTAAGACAACTCAATCCAGAACTTAAGGGACAGATTATCTGTCTCGTAGGCCCACCCGGAATAGGTAAAACCTCAATCGGCCGTTCTGTTGCCAAAGCACTCGGAAGAAATTACGTAAGAATTTCTCTCGGTGGCGTCAAGGATGAATCTGATATAAGAGGACACAGAAAAACTTATGTCGGTGCTATGCCTGGAAGAATTATTGCCGCAATGAAAAACGCAAAGAGCAATAATCCTCTTATACTTCTTGATGAAATTGATAAGATGAGCAACGATTTCAGGGGCGACCCTTCATCTGCTATGCTTGAAGTTCTCGATAGTGAACAGAACTGCGAATTCAGAGATCATTATATCGAAGTTCCTTTTGATCTCGGTAATGTTATGTTTATAACAACCGCTAATACAACTTCAACAATAGCACCTCCTCTGCTTGACAGAATGGAAGTTATCGAACTTACGAGCTATACTGCCAATGAAAAATTCCATATTGCTAAAGAACATCTCGTTTCAAAGCAGAAGAAAAAGAACGGCATAAAGCCAACTCAGATAAAATTCTCTGATGATGCACTTAAATTTCTTATCGATGGCTACACCAAAGAAGCAGGCGTGCGTTCACTTGAAAGAGAAATAGCGTCTCTTTGCCGAAAAGGTGCAAAGGAAATAGTCGAAGAAAACAAAAAGAGCGTTACTTTCACAGCAGGTAATATAGAAAAATACCTTGGCCCCAGAAAATTCCTTGATGACGATAAGTCTGAAAAGAATGAAATCGGCGTTGTAAATGGTCTTGCATGGACATCAGTCGGAGGAACTTTGATGCCACTTGAAGTAATAACTCTTGATGGCAAGGGTGCTGTTGAAGTAACGGGCTCTCTTGGCGATGTTATGAAGGAAAGTGCAAAGATCGCTGTTAGTTATGTAAGATCTGTTGCCGATAAATACGGCATAAATAAGGATTTCTACAAGAAACTTGATCTTCATATCCATGCACCCGAAGGTGCTGTTCCTAAAGACGGTCCATCAGCAGGTGTTACTATGGTAACGGCGATAGTTTCAGCACTTTCAGGTATACCTGTCAAGAACGATGTTGCTATGACAGGTGAAATTACTCTTCACGGAAAAGTTCTTCCCATAGGGGGACTTCGTGAAAAAACAATGGCAGCTTATAAAGCAGAGGTTAAAACAGTAATTATTCCTGCTAAAAATAAGCCCGACCTTGAAGAAGTAGAAGAAGTTGTAAAGAATTCTGTAAAGTTTATTTTTGCAGAAACTCTTTCAGATGTTCTTGATAATGCACTCGCAAAGAAACCTGTAAAGAAAACAACAACTTCAAAGAGAACAAAAAACGGGTGAATATATGAACTTTAATAAAGCCGAATTTTTTAAATCTTACGGTGAATTTAAACAGTTGCCACAGTCAGACAGAATAGAAATCGCTTTTGCAGGGCGTTCAAATGTAGGTAAATCTTCACTTATAAATAAGATTTTCAACAGAAAAAGCCTTGCGAGAGTGTCGTCTGTTCCTGGAAAAACCGCGACTATCAATTTTTATTCACTTGAAAATATTTATATAGTAGACCTTCCGGGCTATGGCTATGCAAAGGTAGCAAAATCCGAAAAACAACGCTGGGCAGGTCTTATCGACGGCTATTTCAATGCCGAAAGAAAACTTGAACTTACATTTCTTCTTATCGATATGCGTCATCCACCGTCGAAAGACGACCTTATGATGCTCGATTTTCTCATCGAAACCGAACAGCCATTTGTTATT
>JAGAJQ010000003.1 GCA_017828955.1 Oscillospiraceae bacterium | reverse complement strand
TGGGAATGCTTTTTGTAGCACTCACAGTTCTTTTATCAAAAATCCCTATAAAGATGATTTTCAATGGTATGAAAAGTATAATTCCTCTTATTATCTTTACATCAATTTTGAATATCTTCTTTATCGAAGGTGAAATTCTTTTCAGCTGGCAGTTTATAAAGATAACAAGAGAAGGCCTTGAAACATCGCTCTTTATGATACTACGTATTATATGCCTTATTTCAGGAACATCCCTTCTTACCTATACAACATCGCCTATAACACTCACAGATGCAATAGAGCAACTCTTATCTCCTCTTAAAAAGATAAAGATGCCCGTTCACGAATTTGCTATGATGATGACAATAGCACTCCGCTTTATACCTACACTTATCGAAGAAACCGATAAGATAATGTCGGCTCAGAAAGCGAGAGGGGCAGACCTTGAAACAGGCGGACTCATAAAGAGAGCAAAAGCACTCGTTCCCATTCTTATTCCTCTTTTTGTGTCTGCATTCAGAAGGGCAGAAGAACTTGCCGTTGCTATGGAATGTCGTTGCTACAGAGGTGATGAAGGCAGAACACGCCTCAAACAACTCAAATCAGGCGGAAAAGATTATATCGCACTCGCAGTTTCTCTTTTCTTCCTTGATGTTGTGATATTTTTTAACTGTATTTTTTAAGTAGGTGTCTTATGAGAAATATCAAGGTTACAATGTGCTATCGCGGAACTAATTATCACGGTTTTCAAAGACAGGATAATGCTATCGCTATTCAGCAGATTGTAGAGGAAAAACTTTCTAAAATACTCGGTGGCGAAGATGTAACAATATATGGCTGTTCAAGAACAGATACAGGTGTTCACGCTTTGGAGTATTGTTTCAGTTTTAAAACGGAAAGAACAATTCCTCTTTTAGGACTTAAAAGAGGTCTTAATTCCGAACTTCCTAAAGATATTTCCATTCTCTCTTGCGAAGAAGCAGAAGAAGATTTCCACGCAAGGTATTCTTGTAAGGGAAAAGAATATATATATAAAGTTCATTGTAGTGAAAGCCATAATCCCTTTGCCGAAGACCTTTCCTATCATTATCGAAGAAAAGTGGATTTTCCTCTTTTGTGCGAAGAGGTAAAGGCTTTTATCGGAACTCACGATTTCAAATCATTCTGCTCAACGGGATCCGATAAAGAAATAACAGTAAGAACAATTTATGATTTTACCGTTGAACAAAACGGCGAAGAACTTATTTTCAGAGTTTCGGGAGATGGATTCCTTTATAATATGGTAAGAATAATGATAGGAACTTTACTCTGGATAAACGAAGGAAAAATTGAAAGAGGCTCAATTCCTTCGATACTTGAAGCAAAAGACAGACTTAAAGCAGGCAAGACAGCCCCCGCCTGCGGACTTTATCTCAACAAAGTTTTTTATTGATGAAAGGATTAGTCTATGGCAATAGAATATAATCTTAACGATATGCAGAAACGAAGAAGAAAGAAAAAACTTGTTCGTTTTGCAAAAAAAGCTGCAGTTGTACTTATTATAGCTTTAATAGGCGTTCTTCTGTATGTTTTCCGTTCAAAATGGATGCCTCTTTTTGAGGGAATCGGAACGAAATATGAAAATTCCGTCCGTAATAGTGGAGAACTTGCAAAAGAGAATTTTCCTATAAAGATAAGAGGAACTTCTGACCACGAAATAGGCGTAACAGATAATTATCTTACATATCTTGATGATACCCATTTCTATATGTATTCTGTTGACGGTGAACTTGTTGCCGAAAGACAACATAGTTATTCTTCACCCATTCTCAAATCGGGAAGTAAACGTTCTGTTATCTATGATTGCGGCGGAAAAAAATTCAAAGTAGAAAGTAAACAGAAAACTGTATACGAAAAAGAGCTTTCGGGAAATGTAATTCTTGCCGAACTCAGCGGTAATGACTCTGCTGCGGTTGTTTCAGAGGGCGACGGCTTTGCTTGTATTATGAATATCTATAATCCCGATGGCAGCGAAAGATATACAATCAAAAATGTCGAGGGAAGAATTATCGATGTCGATTTTTATGTCGGAAGTTCAGGTTGTATCGCTGTAAATGTAGGCGTTGAAGGTGGAAAACTCGTATCTTCTTTGTCAAAATATGACTTTTCCAAAACGGAACCCGATTGGCGTTCTTCTTCGGTTGATACATTTGCTGTGTCTGCTGAAATAATGCAGAACGGAGATATAGCGGTATTCGGAGATACAAAGTTTGCATATTATTCAAAAGAAGGCGAACTTATAGGAACATATGAATACCCATATCAGCTTTCTGATTTTTCTGCAGGAATTTCGAATTCAGCAATACTTCTTCAGAGAGAAGAATTCAGAAAATCAACGCTTGTTATAATAAATGATGTCAATAACCCTATAACTATAGAACTTGACAAAACAGCCAAAGGGGTTTATACTTCGGAAAAAGAGGTTTATGTCCTCACATCTGATGAACTTATATCATATTCTTTCGATGGTGTAAAGATTGATTCTATAAGTGTTTCAGATAATTATACAGGCTTTGTAAAGATAAATGATTATGTATTCCTCAACGGATACAATGAGATAAACAGGACGGAATTCGCAGATTAACTGCTTTTCCGAAAGGAGAATTGTTTTGGAAACAGGATTTGCATATTTTTTTGATATTTTAACAATAGTTGTAATAGTTTCGTCTATTTATATGTGTGGAAAACAAGGGTTTGTAAAATCAATAATAACCCTTATCGGTTATAGTCTTGCGGTAATAATATCTGTATTTGCAGGTAATACATTGGCACCGGAGATTTACAATTCTGCGGTAAAACCTGAAATTATTTCAGTTGTAAACGAACAACTCGGTTCCGCCGATGTACCTTATGAAATAACTCACGCCCTTAACAATAAATACGGCAAGTATGGAGTTAAGTTTGAAAAAAACGATGTCATAGATATTCTCGGAAACAATAAGGACGAAGCAGCACAGAATATCATAGACCACGTTTATGAAAAAGCAGGTTTTACAATAACCGTAGAAGATGCCGACGGAATAATCGGTTCTATCTTTGAAGAAAAGGTAACAGACAGCGCGCGCGAATATCTTCCCGCAGGGATCACAGTAAATAAAATAAGTTTTGATAACGAAGAAGCTTGGAATGATGCTGTCTCTGCAATAACAGGCGGAACAGTCAAACTTTCTGAATTCATTGAAAAATATTTTGTGCGTGATTTTGCGGTTTCTATAGTAAGACTTCTGATTTCTATTTTTTCATTCACACTTCTTACTATCCTTATGAATGTCGCTTTAAGATTTGTTACAATAATAGATAAACTCCCCATTATAAATGCGATAAACGCTTTTTTAGGCGGAGTTATGGGAGCTATTCAGGGCTCTATTATAATGTATATTATCATTCTTGCTACAAAACTTATTGTTACAATAGGCGGAGATAATATGCTTGTGTTTAATACAGAAACTATCGGAATGACATATATATTCAAGATTTTGTATAATCTTGCTTAAGGGAGGAAATTTGAAATGCTTTGTACCCGATGCAAAAAGCGTATGGCGGTTGTTTTCATAACCGCTATGCAGGGAGAAGAAAAACGCAACGAGGGACTTTGTCTTGTTTGCGCAAGAGAACTCGGAATACCACAGGTCAAGGAATATATGGACCAGATGGGTATTACGGATGAAAATGTAGAAGACTTCTGCCAGCAGGTTGAAGACCTTGAAGAACAGTTTGAAATGGGCGGGTCTGAAACTATGCCCGGATTTTTTCAGAACTTTATGATGGGCGGATTCCCTAAGAGTGAAAATGATGCACTTGATGAAATCGGAGATGTTGATGAAGAATTTTCTTCGGATTCAGATTCTGATGACCCTTCGGGAATGTTTGATCTGTTCAAAAGAATGAGCAAAGATAGTGAAAAGGAAAATAAAGAGAAAAAAGCAAAAAAGAAAAAAGAGAAGAAACTTAAATATCTTCCTAATTACTGCACTCATCTTACAAAAAAAGCCCGTGACGGCGAAATTGACCGTATTATAGGCAGAGATAAGGAAATTTCAAGAGTGATACAGATTCTTTCGAGAAGAACAAAAAATAATCCTTGTCTTATCGGTGAACCTGGTGTGGGTAAAACAGCTATTGCCGAAGGTATTGCTCAGAAAATTGCGTCAGGCGATGTACCTTTCAATATAGCCAATAAAGAACTTTATCTTTTAGACCTTACAGCACTCGTTGCGGGAACACAGTTCAGAGGACAGTTCGAAAGCCGTGTTAAAGGTCTTATCGACGAAGTAAAATCAGAAGGAAATGTTATTCTCTTTATTGACGAAGTTCATAATCTTGTCGGAACAGGCGATAGTGAAGGCTCTATGAACGCTGCTAACATACTTAAACCTGCACTCTCGAGAGGAGAAGTTCAGGTTATCGGTGCAACAACTTTCAAGGAATACAGAAAATATATTGAAAAAGACAGTGCTCTTGAAAGAAGATTTCAGCCCGTAACCGTAAACGAACCTACAATTGAAGATACAGTAAGCGTTCTTTGTGGAATAAAGGAATATTACGAAAAATATCATAAAGTAAAAGTCAGCGATGATATTGTCCGTTCTTGCACAGTTCTTTCTGAACGTTATATCAATGACAGATTTCTTCCCGATAAGGCTATTGACCTTCTCGATGAAGCTTGTACAAGAGCAAGTATAAATCATCCCGAAATCGCTGAATATATCAAAAAAACAGAAGAACTTGAAGCGAAAAAGAAAGAAATAACTGAAATTGAAGATAGCAGTTCTCCCGATTATGAAAAACTTTCTGTTGCCAAAGCAGAACTTATGCAACTTGAAAATGAAATAAAGCCCCTTGCTGAAACTGCAGAGAATATATCTGTTACAAATGAGGATTTATCAAGAGTTATCGAACTCTGGACAGGAATTCCTGCCAACAAGATTATGGAAAGTGAATTCAAGAAGATAACAGGCCTTGAAGAAGCGCTCAAATCCAAAATTATCGGTCAGGATGAAGCGGTAAGTCTTGTTGCAAAAGCTATCAAACGTACAAGAGCTCAGCTTTCAAAGCGTCGTCGCCCTGCGAGTTTTATATTTGTAGGCCCTACAGGTGTCGGAAAAACAGAACTTGTAAAAGTTCTTGCATCTGAAATGTTTGACGGAGTGGATCCTTTAATCAGACTTGATATGACAGAGTATATGGAAAAACATTCTGTATCAAGAATAGTAGGTTCGCCTCCCGGATATGTGGGATACGATGAAGCAGGCCAGCTTACCGAAAAAGTAAGAAGAAAGCCTTATTCTGTAATTCTCTTTGATGAAATCGAAAAAGCACATCCCGATGTTATGAATATTCTCCTTCAGATTCTTGATGAGGGAAGAATAACAGATGCACAGGGAAGAAATGTCAACTTTGAAAATACCGTCATCGTTATGACATCAAACGCAGGTTCTTCGGATAAAACTTCAGGACTTGGATTTAACAAGTCCGAAAATGAAATAAGCAAAGAAAAGGCGATGAAGGCTCTTAATGAATTTTTAAGACCTGAATTTATCGGAAGAGTTGATGAAATTGTTGTCTTTGGCGGACTTACATTAGAAAACTTCCGTTCAATCGCTGCTCTTATGCTTGATGAAATGAAAGAACCTCTTATGGAAAAGAATATTGTTCTTTCTTATGACGAAAAGGCACTTGAAGAAATTGCCACAAAGAGTCATGGCGGAAAATTCGGTGCACGTGATATAAGAAACTTTATCAGAAAGAATATCGAAGATAAGGTTGCTGATAT
>JAGAJQ010000040.1 GCA_017828955.1 Oscillospiraceae bacterium | reverse complement strand
ATCAATTTCGGAATGATTGTCGTCATAATCTGCAGTAAGCGATACAGGCGGTGCACTTACGCAAAGAGCTTCAGAGATCATTTCGGGCGTTGTTGATAGTTTTTCGGCAAGTTCAGAAACGGTCGGATCCTTTCCTGTTTCTTTGATTATTTTTTCGCGAAGTCTGACTGTTTTGAGAGAAAGTTCCTTTAAACTGCGGCTTACCTTTATCGTTCCTCCGTCTCTGAAAAGTCGCTTTATTTCTCCTAAAATAACGGGAACGGCATAGGTTGAAAATCTCACTCCCCTTGATTCATCAAACGCCTTTGCGGCTTTTAATAGTCCTATACAACCTGCGGAATACATATCTTCGTATTCTATACCTTTTCCACGAAAGCGGTTTGCGCAAAGATGAACAAGTCCTAAATTCTGTTCTATGAAAGCGGCATTAGCAGTATCCAATACTCTGCCTCCTTTTTTAAAATATGTATTACCGCCTTGATATTTTTTTCTGCATTGTAACGGTTGTTCCTACACCAACTTTACTTTTAACCGTAAGTTTATCCATAAAGCTTTCCATAACGGCAAAACCAAGTCCTGCTCTTTCATCTTCGGGCGCAGTTGTAAACATAGGTTCGAGAGCTTTTTCTATATCGGGTATTCCACAACCCTTATCCTTTATTCTGATATAAAAGATATTTCCCTCTAAAATTCTTGCGGTTATCTCTATTGTTCCGACAGTATCGCCATAGGCGTGGACTATACAGTTTGTTACCGCTTCGGAAACTGCAGTTCTTATATCAGAAAGCTCGTCCATTCTTGGATCAAGAAGAACTGCAAATGATGCTACTGCTGATCTTGAAAAGCTCTCGTTTACAGACCTTGACGGAAAGGAAATTTTCATTTCATTGATTATCTTCATTTTTACATCTCCCGATAGTTATGATTTTGTCGAGTCCCGATATTTTCAAGACTTTGTTTATACCGCGCGGAGCATTTATAACTTCTACTCCACCGCCGTTTTCTTTCATAAGTTTATATCTTCCCATAATAAAGCCTATACCGGAACTATCCATAAAACTAACATCAGAAAAATCAAGAAGAAGTTTATTAGGATTTAAGTTTTTGATTTTCTCATCAAGTTCTGCGCGCATAGTTGCTGCTGTATGATGATCAAGTTCTCCCGATATTTTGGCAAGGAGATTTTCTTCATTCGTATTTATTTCTATTGCCATTTCAAACACCTCTTTTCTCTATTCTACATCAACCCTTATGAGTAATTTGTCATAAGATGTCGGCATAAAATAAAAAAACAGCCCTTTTTTCAAAGGACTGTTTTATACCATATATTGTGTTTTCTGAAAATTTACGCCAACCACAAGATATTGTGGTAAAGAAAAGCCGCCGAAATTTCTTAGCGACGACTTTTCACTGTATATTTACAGGATTTTATTAAGCAACTGTTCTGCTTTCGAATGCGTTAGCTATAGTTTCATTGAAGAAATCTTTCTTATGATTGTTGAGCATAAGACCGCTGTAAATGTAAGAAGGAACGTTGTAATAATCCCTTACTGTTTCATCAAACTTAACTCTTAATGTCTGTGAAATAACATCATAACTAACAAATTCAAAACTTCCGACTGCCATAATAATAACCTCTTTCTATAACACTTTTTAGTTTATTGATAATAAAAGTTTCACACATTTTGTGCGATTGTTATTATTATTGCACAATATCTTGTATATGTCAACAGGTTTTTAAAATTTGTAACAATTTGTTCACAAATAAGATTTTCATCAGAAATCCGGGAAGCTCTTTATTATCTGGGTTCTTATGATTTCATAGACATTTTCGGGTGTTCCTATATTTACAAATTTGATTTTACGACTTCCGCCGCTTACTTCAATGTTATTTCCGCTTATTCTCACTCTCGATTTCTGTGAGATTTCGTGGATAATGGTTTTTTCGTAATGATAACTCACTACTTTTTTATCGGTAACTATATATAGTGTTTTCATAAGCTTTTTGCGACGTACTATATCTATGACAGGGTCAAGTGCGATGATAAGCATTGTAATCCCCACAGGGATTATGAAAACAAGTGAGAGATAAACCGAAATCGAACCTGTATTCATATATGCCGCAACAAGATGTTTTATAAAAACAAGTATCGCAAGCGAGGTTACGCAGAAGAAAAGAATTCCGGCAATTATTCTGTAAATCGAAACTTTGCCTGTATTCGCCATTCCGCACCAAAGAACATCATCGCCCAGAACTTTCTTTGCTTCACCTATGAGTTCATCATATTCGCTGTCGGGTTCGAATTCGTTGATAACAAGTTCATTATCATCATCGGCTTTATCCGAGACAAAATCAAGTTTTGCTTTTTTTATTATTTCTGCTGCTTTTTCGGGTTCACATATACCTTCTATGTTGAGACATTCGGTATAGTTAGATGTTACCATAGCGTCTTTCTGAAAAACAAGCCTTAAAGAGCCTGAATTATCTTTTTTTACCTTTGTATAAATTTTATTGAAAGCATCATACGAAACATCTGTTACATTGCCGTTGCGAAGATCATAGCAGATAACACGTTTATCGGTTGCAGCATAGATTTTCGACTTTCCTACCGCTATATCGTATACAGATCTTGCAACAACATAAAGTCCGAAAATAACAGCAAATGCCGATAAGCCTACCATCGTTCTTCCGACGCCTGAAATATGAGAGGCAACACCGATTATTGTGAAGAAGATTACTAAAAACGCTCCAAAAAGGAGGTTTACGCTTTTATCGGCAAGAATACCTGTTTTTACAAAAGGAGTTCCCCGCCAGAGAATTTTTTCATCATCGGGGATAATATCCTCCCACGAAAAAATACTTTCGTTATCGTTCATTTTAGCCTCCGTAAATAAACTCAATCTTCTTTATCAGATTCTTCAACTTCGATTGATTCTTCGGTTATTTCTTCCGCTTCAACCGCTTCTTCAGATGATACAATTTCAGCCTCAACAACTTCTATAATTTCTTCTGTTTCAGTGTTTTCAACGGCGGGTTCTGATGTTTCTTCAATAGCAACTTCTTCGGATACAGTGTTTTCCTGTTCAGAAACCGTATCATAGCCGTTATTACGTTCGAATTCATCTATAGGCATAGGTCTCGCGAAATAATAGCCCTGAATAAGATCACAACCGAGAGAACAGAGGAAATCAACCTGCTGTCTTGTTTCGATACCTTCGGCAACAGTCTGCATTCTGAGATGCTTTGCCATAGCGATTGTGTCTTCGATAATAAATGAACTACGATCATCCTCGTCGTTTGCGATATTAAAGAAGCCTGCATCAAGTTTAATAACGTCAAGAGGAATATCCTTCAGAGAATTAAGAGATGAGAAACCTGAACCGAAATCGTCCATAGAAACGACAAAGCCATATTCTCTGAGTCTCTTTACTGTCTGGATAAGAAGATTCTTATCATCAAAGAATGCGCTTTCGGTAAGTTCGATTTCGACACAACTGAAAGGAATATCATATTGTTTTACTATATCCCTGATATGCTCTGCAAGATCGGGCTTTTCAAAGTGTGCTCTTGAAATATTGACTGAAATCGGGAAAAGTTTTCTTCCTTCTTCGCTCCATCTCTTCTGAAGAGCACAGATTTCATTCAGCATATAATCATCGAGTTTTGTAATAAAGCCGTTCTTTTCGAATATAGGAATAAATTTTGCGGGTGACATAAGACCCTTTTCTTCGCTGAGCCAACGAACAAGTGCTTCTGCGCCTGAAAGTTCCTCGCTCTGTGAATTATATTTAGGCTGAAGATAAACGATAAACTCTTTCTTTTCGAGAGCAGCTTCCATTGTGTTTTCGATTTCACGTTCACTGACAAGTTTAAGATGAATTTCATTGTCGAAATAACTTATTCCGTTCATCTGAGATGAGTTTGAACCTGCATCCTTTGCTATTCCCGAAAGGTTGTTTATGCGGTCAATAGCCATTGTTCTGTCTTTTATTTCATAAACACCGAAATGATATTTGATAGCAGTTTT
>JAGAJQ010000039.1 GCA_017828955.1 Oscillospiraceae bacterium | reverse complement strand
GGAAAACCGCCAAACTCGTTTTAATACATTTTTACAAAAGGAGTGCTTGATTTATGAACTGTGGATTTAACGGCGGATACTGGTGGATTATCATTCTCATTATTATCGTTATGGGCGGCGGTTGGGGCGGCTGCGGCTGCAACAACTGTGGAAACAGCTGTGGATGCAACAACAACTGCGGTTGCGATAATAACTGTGGATGCGGCTGCTAAATAAGCCTTACCACTCAAAACCCCTTGTAAAGAGATTTCCTCTTTATAAGGGGATTTTTCTATTCACTGCGAAGCGCCTCGACAGGATTGAGTTTTGACGCTTTATATGCAGGATACGCACCGAAAAGTGCACCGATAGCCATTACAAAAATAAGGACAAAAGCTATTCCTTCTATTCCCATAAAAGAAGGAAGCCCTGTTATAAAACCCGCAACTGCCGAAACCGAAAGTCCGAACAAAAGTCCTATTATTCCTCCTATTAAAGTTATTAAAACCGACTCTGTAAGAAACTCTGTTAAAATATCATAATTCTTTGCACCTATGGACTTTTTTATTCCTATTTCTCTCGTTCTTTCCTTAACGGATACAAGCATTACGGTCATAACGGAAAGTCCCGAAACGACAAGAGATATTCCTGCGACGATACTAAGTGCCTTTGATGTTATATCGGCGATTTTATTCATCTGTGATTTCTGTTTCAAAAGGTTTTCAACTCTGATTTCCGTCTTTTCATCACGCTGACACAAAACCGCGTGAGAAAGTGCGTTGAAAGCACTGTCGCTGTCGGTTTCGTCATCAAGCTTAACGGCTATCTGGGTAAAATAGCGGTTGTTTGTTTCTTCTGAAAGCGTTGTATACGGAATATAAACGAAAGACGGAACAAGGTCGCCGAACATATTCTGAAGAAGGTTTACTCCATTACTGACAACGCCTATGACCTCGAAATTTTCCACTCTGCCGTTTATTGAAATTCCTATTTCTTTTCCTACTATCGTATTTCTTTTATATCTGTCCATAGCTATCTGTTCATCAACAACGCAGACTTTTTTTGACGACAAAACATCGCTTTTATTTATAAGCCTTCCGCTTACTGTTTTAAGTTCTATTACATCATCGGCGTCTTCGTTGACACCCCATATCATAGCGGGAGAATTTTCTCCCCTCGAAGAAATTTCGGTAAAATAATTTATAAGAGGCATAGCGTTTCTCACATCGGGAACGCTTTTTAAAGTTTCAAGGTCATCTTCCCAAAGACCGTCGAAATTGCTTTCTGTTCCCGTAACGACAAAGCTATCCATTCCCATATCTGTAAGTTGGTTATCGACAGCGGATTTCCCCATTTCTCCTATCGAAGAAATTATCACAACCGAACTTACTCCTATCGCTATTCCTCCGACGGTTAAAAACGCTTTCAACCTGCTTTTTCCTATAACACGAAGACTTTGCTTTATACATTCAAACAAATTAAAAGTCCCCCTTTTTATTCTTCTCCGATAACTATATATTTTCCGTTTTCTATTTCGTCATCACCATAGATTATACAGTCGTTTTCGTCTATTCCGTCGGTTATCTCAACGCCTTCTTTTGTTTCAAGGCCCGTTTCTATATCTTTTCTTACGGCAACTCCGCTGTTTAAGACATATACAAACTCATTTCCGTCTTCATCGGCTTTTATAACTTCATATGGCAGAACAGAAATCTCCTTTTCTTCATCGGAAAGAATTTTCGCCTTTACGCTATACCCCGAACGGATATT
>JAGAJQ010000038.1 GCA_017828955.1 Oscillospiraceae bacterium | reverse complement strand
GATCTTATGGCTTGCGGAACAATGGCCGCTGCTAAGGAAAAAGGTCTTGTAAGACTTGAAGGTAAAGAATATGTTATGCAAGATGGAGATATAGTCCTTTTCAGATTTAATGTTTAAAGAGGTTATCTATGGTTTTAAACATAAAAAAATCTATATTCAAAATAGCTCTGCTTTTAGCAGGGCTGTTTGTCGTTATGTTCTTTTACAGACTACCTGTAAATGCTGAATCATTTGAAATTACTGTTTATATAACAAATCCTGAAGGTGGAAGCGTTTCATACAACGGTGTTTCAAAAATGTCAGGAACAACAGTTTTGGTTGACAACGGAACTATGGCACCGTTTTTTATAGAACCGAATTATGGATATAAAGTAGGAACTATAAAATATTCTGGCGGAAGCATTGTTAAAAGCGGAAATTTATATACAACTCCAGCAGTAACTTCAGATACAACTCTTTATGTAACTTTTGAAGAGCAACAATCGTTTGAGATCTATCTGAATGTAGGTCTAGAAGGATTTATAACTGACGAACGAGGAAATCAGCTATATTCATCTGTAATGGTTGATGAAGGAGAAAAATTCAGATTCAGAGTATCTCCTATTGAGGGGTATGGCGTTAAAAGCGTTAAATTCGGTGGAAGAGAGATTTCTCCGGATGCTGATGATTTTTATTCTGTTACCCCGACATATAATGATACTCTTTCGGTTTCGTTTGATAAATATTATCCTATAGAGTTTGTTGTTGGTAATGAAGGAGTTATTGTTGATCTTGACGGATATGCGATAAACGGAACAGTCGAAGTTGTAGAAGGATCAAAATTTAAATTTAAGGTTGAAACCGATGAAGGTTATGGAATAAGCAGTATTTCTTATTCTTATGGAAATTCTATAAAAAGACTTGTTCCTGATTCAAACGGAATTTATACAGTTTCTTCAGAATGTTCGGTTTATGTTACTTTTGAACCAGCATATAATCTCGAAATAGTAAACGTTCCGAAAGGTTGTAAATTCACTGCCAAAAAAGGTTCAGATGTTCTTCCTACAGGGAAACAGACTGTTGTGAAGAATTCGAATTTATCTTTTTCTACTTCAACAGAAGAGGGTAGTGGATATGTTTTTAAACATTTTAAGGTTACATCAGCATCAGAAGAGCAGATTTTTACAGAAAACGAAATAACGTTCCAGATAACTGCAGATACTAAAGTAGAAGCTGTTTATGAAAATGTAGGAATATATACCATTACCGTAATATGTGATGGCGGCGGAAAAATAACTCAAAAAGGCGGATATTCTCCCAATAATGTAAACGTAAAGGTGAATAAAGGAGATAGTGTTACTTTTGAAATAATTCCCGAACCGGGATATACCCTTGAAAGTCTTTCTTATTCGGGAACTAATTTTATAAAAAATGAAGACGGAACATATACAACTGAACCCATTTCGAACAATCAGACTCTTGAAGTGGTTTTTAAGGGAAAGACTGATAATATCTCAGGCATTGAAGTTACAGATAAGGGTACAGTAGTTTCACTTTACAGTATAAACGGAGCGGAAGAAGTCTTTGAATCAAATAACGGAAATATAATCCGTGCGCCTATAGGCGACGGGATTCTTCCTTCCGAAGTGCAATACGGTCTTATAGGCAAAAGCATATGGCTTGATTTTTATTCGAAAGATTATTCGTGGAATATAAACGGGCTTAATATCAAAGGCTCTCAATTCAAGGATAAGAATCTTTCTGTTTCAAGAAAGAACGAATATGCAATCGCCTATGTCACACAACTCCTTCCTTACGAAGACAAATATCAGATTCACATTCTTGAAGAAGGTTTATTAGGATTTGATGCTACACTTAATCTTGGGTTTAATCCTAATAGAGAGGGCAAAACAGCGACTATATTCAAGGTTGATATGACAGATTATTCGGTTTCTTTAAAATCTTCTTCTGTTGTGGATGCAGAAGGTAATGCATCTTTTGTATTATCCGAAGGTGGAAACTATATCGTGGTTATATCTGATAATGCGATTACAGACGATGATATTGATCCTATGCAAAGAGAAGGAAGAGTTGATACAGGATCGAAACAACTTGTTTTTGCTATCGTTCTTGTAATCCTTCTTCTTGGCGTAGGTGGTATTGTTGCTTATGCGTTGATAAAATTGAATAAATAATAAAAAAGCCTTGAATTATCAAGGCTTTTGTGTTACAATAATACTATATATAGTGTCTCGTTTTGTCAGGAGGGTAATATATGGCGTTTGTTAAGATAAAAAATTATATTATAACTACTATTTTTGCATTTTTTATATTATTATGTTGTTGTGGCATATATGTTAATGCGTAGGATGAAAATGAACCTGTTTTAGCGACTTATAATATAAACGTAAATATTTCTGCTGGAAATGGTAATGTAAGAGTTTATAAAAATGCAACTGACTACTATAATTTTACTGGAAGCGGAACAGTTTCTGGCGTTACTGAGGATACTATAAATTTTGAGATTGTTCCCGATGACGGATACGAAATTGAAAGTGTCAAATACGTTCTTGAGGACGGCGCTATAAGAAAGATGTCGTCATCTTCGATGACAGGCGGAATGAAATATGTTCTTAAAAGTGAGAACGGTGATGGCGACGGAACTCTTTTTGTAGAATTTTCTCGTATATTTACAATATCTGTTGATAACAGGATAGATACCGATAAAGGAAACATCACTATTTCAGGCGCTGATAAAAATGGTGTTCTTAAAATTAAATCAGGCAACACTGTAAATTATAAAATCACCCCTAAAAAAGGATACAGAGTATCAAGAGTGTATGAAGATACAGATTTTGATCCACATAATAACGGAGAAATTTACGAAGGAAGCTTTACAGTAGTTTCTGATACAGAAATAAGTGCTGATTTTATAGAAAAGACATATAACTTGTATTTTGGTTATGTTTCAGGTCAGGATGAAATCGGAACTACAAAAGTTACATATGATGGAAATGAATATACTGCACCGTGTACTCTTGTAGGGGTTAAATTCGGTGACGAAATAGAACTGAATACAGTTATTACTGATTCTCAGACATTATATGTTTTTTCTCAATATAAATCGGATTCAGGTTCATTTGATGATAATACTGAAGCTAAGACTACATATACAGTAGGCGATTCGGAATCTGATGATATTTATATCGAAACAGAGTTTGTAAATGAATATATTAAAATCTCTTTTGATGTCGGTAAAAACGGCAACATATCATATTCGGGTGCTGCAGGGAATGTTACAGTAAATTCAGATGATAAAACATCATATCGTGCTGTAAATGATTTTAAATTCAAAGTTTCTCCTGTTAGTTCGCTTTATACTATAGGCTCGGTTGTATATATTCCAGACGCTACAGGGATTGCTGAAACGGTTAAAGCGAATAGCGGATATTATGTTATTTCAAAATCTCTTGGCAGTGGAACTTTAAGAGCAACTTTTGTTGACGCTTCAAGTTACGAGGTTGTAGTTGAAGAACCTTCTGGAAAGAATTGTTATATGACTGTAAAAGCAGATGGAGTGAAGCTTTCACCAGGTGTGAACAGAGTTTCTGCTGATGCAACGATTACAATTTCAGCGTATACAGATGAAGGCTCGGGATATGAATTTGATTATATATCTATAAATGGTACAGCAAAAACTGCTTCAGAATCATATAAAATCTCTTATCTTACTGAAGATATAAAGATTTCTGCTGCTTTTGAAAAAGTTGAAACATATAAAATAACAATCAATAACAAAGTGGGCGGTGAAATAGAACAGACAGGCGGTCTTTGGCTTGATAAAGGAAAGAATCTTCAGGTAAACAAAGGAGATTATGTTGAATTCAGAATAATTCCTGATGATGATTATAAACTCGAAAATATTTCATATACCGGTTCTGATCTTGAAAATATTGGTCTTTATAGATACAGAACAGGCATAGTGACAACTAATGAAAAGCTTGATGTCACATTTGTTGCAGCGACGGATAATATAATCAGTATTGATGTTGACAGTAGCGGAGTTACAGTTGTTTCTGTGAAGAGCGCAGAAGATATACCCGATCTTGTTTCCAAATATAATTCATGTATTTTCAGAACACCAATGTCTGTAAGTGGGGTCATTGATACAGATGCTCTTGCAGCCATAAAAGGGAAAAATATCGGGATAAAATTTGATGGCTCAGATTATTATTGGACAATTTACGGAAAGAATATCGATGATGCAACCAAAAATATCAATCTCGGTGTAACAACAGGAGAAGATATCATCGCTGAAAGACTTTTAGTTCCGTTATCAAAATTTGAAGATAAAAAGCAATTCAGAATTGCTCACGATGGTAAGTTTCCTTTCAGAGCAGATTTACATATAAATGTTGGAAGAGAACACGTCGGAAGATATGCAAATCTCTTTATTCTCAATGAAAATACATATAAGTTAGAACATATAGCTTGTGCTACCGTTGACAAGCAAGGATATGCAACTTATGGAATGAAGCATGCAAGTGATTATGTAATAGTGATTTCTGACAGAAAACTTTCTAATAGCGATCTTTCTTCAAGCGCTGGCATTGAATCTAAAGAAATTCAACTTATAGGATTTGATGATTTAGGATCACTTTCATCCGCTGCTATTCTTCTTGTAGGAGTGCTTGTTGTTGGTGCTGTGATCGCATTTATTCTTTTAAAACCAACTAAAAATAAACGATAAAAAAATAAACCTGAGGATATATTTTCTATCCTCAGGTTTTTATTATCTTTCAGAAATTGATCTATAACCTTTTCTGTCACAAATATTTTTATATGCAGGACGCATTATTTTTCCTCTTCCTACAAGTTCTTCGATTCTATGTGCAGACCAACCTGCAATTCTTGCTATTGCGAAGAGCGGAGTGTAGAGTTCCTTAGGTAAATCAAGCATATGATATACAAAACCGCTGTAAAAATCGACATTTGCAGAAACGCCTTTATAAATCTTTCTTTCTTTAGCGATAACTTCGGGAGCAAGTTTTTCGACAAGAGAATAGAGTTTATATTCTTCGTTAAGTCCCTTTTCGTCTGAAAGTTTCTTTACGAATTTCTTGAATATTTCTGCTCTTGGATCTGAAATTGAATATACTGCATGTCCCATTCCATAAATAAGACCTGATTTGTCAAACGCTTCTTTATGAAGAAGTTTAGTGAGATATGCTTTTATTTCTTCTTCGTCAGACCAATCCTTGACATTAGCCTTTATATCATCAAACATCTGAACAACTTTTATATTCGCACCGCCGTGTCTTGGACCTTTAAGTGAACCGAGAGCAGCGGCTATTGCGGAGTATGTATCTGTTCCGGATGAAGAAACTACATGTGTTGTAAATGTTGAATTGTTTCCGCCACCGTGTTCTGCGTGAAGAACAAGGCAAAGGTCAAGAAGTTTAGCTTCAAGTTCTGTATATGAACTATCAGGTCTTAAAAGATGAAGTATATTTTCAGCAGTTGAAAGTTTTGGGTCAGGAATGTGTATAAAAAGACTGCAGTTTTCATGATAATGCTGATAAGCCTGATAACCATAAACAGACAGAAGCGGGAAAAGAGCAATAAGCTCGATACATTGTCTTAAAACATTTGATGTTGATGTATCATCAGGCATATCGTCATAAGAATATAATGTAAGAACACTTCTTGCAAGTGTATTCATCATATCTGTACTTGGAGATTTCATAATGATATCTCTTACAAATGATGTAGGTAATGTTCTGAATCTTGAAAGAATACCACAAAATTCTTCAAGCGCCTGAGGAGTGGGAAGATCGCCGAAGAGAAGAAGATAAACAGTTTCTTCGTATCCGAATCGATTATCTTTTGTAAAACCATCAACTATATCATTTATATCATAGCCTCTGTAAAAAAGCTTTCCTTCGCAAGGGACTGTTTCTCCGTTTATAACTTCTGATGAACAGATTTCGGATATTTGTGTAAGTCCGCAAAGGACGCCTTTTCCGTTAATATCACGAAGACCTCTTTTAACGTCAAATCTTGAATAAAGTTCTGTATTGATATCGTCAGATTTTTCAGCAATATCAGCAAGAGAAATTATTTCAGGAAGTAAATTCTGGAATTCATAACTATTTTTCATTTAACTCTCCTTTACATATTAAAAATGGTTTAAATTATTTCTTTTTATTTAACAATATATTAATAATACCATATTTCAGAAAAAAATTCAATACGCTTGATTAGTTTTTTTAGATATGATAAAATTAAAAAAATGAGTTAATTCGACAAAAGAGGTATCTATATGAAAAAAATCCGACTTGTTTCTTGTTTTTTAGCTATTTCTTTGCTTTTATCAGGATGTGCCAAGGAAATAAAAAGTACTGCAGGCGGAGAGGTTATAACCACCACTGTCGCTACTACAACAGAACCAGTTATTACTACAGAGCCAATACCCGAACCTGTTACTGTAAGAGTTACTGCAGCAGGGGATAATCTTATACATTCTTCTATCTATAACCAAGCGCATAAACGATCCGAAGACGGAACATACGATTTTGAATACGCCTATGAAAATATAAGACCTTTAATCTGTGGAGATCTTAATATTCTCAATCAGGAAACACCTATATGTAACGATGTTTTTGAACCTTCTACATATCCTTGTTTCAATTCACCTACACAACTTGGTGATAAAATGCTTGATATTGGTTTTAACGCTTTTTGCCATGCAAATAACCATATTCTTGACAAAGGAATGAAAGGTGTTGAAGCAACGCTTGATTATTGGGATAATAAAGATGCTGTTGTTTATGGTGTGTACCGAAACGAAGATGATATGAATAATATCAGAACAAGAAATGTAAATGGAATTACATTTTCATTTCTCGGATTTACAGAACATACAAACGGTATAAGAATACCTGAGGACAGTGAAATTGAAGTTATATACACCGAAGAAATAGAAACTATCGAGAAACAGATTAAATCCGCTAGAGAACAATCTGATGTTGTTGTTGTTTCAGTTCATTGGGGAGTGGAAAATTCTCATATAGTAACCGATGCTCAGAGAAATCTTGCTCAGCAGATGGCAGATTGGTGCGCTGATGTTATAATCGGAACACATCCTCATGTTGTTCAGGATATGGATGAAATAACAGCTGCCGACGGAAGAAATGTTCTTGTTATGTATTCACTCGGAAACTTTATTTCGGCGCAAAGTGTTGGTAACAGAATGATAGGCGGGGTTGTTGATTTTAATGTTACGAAGAATTTTGAATACGATTCAATTATGATAAGTGATGTTAAATTTATTCCTGTAATTACTCATTATGATTATAACTATTCAAATGTAAGAGTGTATCCTTTATCACAGTATACAAGAGAACTTGCATCAAATCATGGAATAAGAGCAAATTCACATTTTGATTATGATTTTATCATAGAAACATTGAAAGAAAACATAAACGAAAGATATCTTGTTCTTGAAAATATTGATACAGAAGAAGAAACTGAAGATAATGCTGCATAATTTTTGAAAAAGGACTTGACATATAAAAATATGTATGTTATAATATTTAAGCGTTGAGAAGTAACGCTTATGCGCCGGTAGCTCAGCTGGATAGAGTGACTGGCTACGAACCAGTAGGCCGGGGGTTCGAGTCCCTTCCGGCGCACCAGACACCTTGCAGTTTTATGCAGGGTGTTTATTTTTTACATTGAAGGTGATTTTTTGGAATGGTTTAATGTTTTCGGACTTATTTTCATAATAATTATTATGATTCCGAATATAATTTTTGCAATAAAATGTAAAGATGGTTTTCAGAATAAATGGAACAATAAAATAGTTGAGATATTGGAACAGATAGGAAGATATGGCTGTTTCGGATTGATGATAATAAATATTCCGGGGACATGGTTGGGATTCTGGTCTGACGAAGCATTTGCTATTTATCTTATTGTTAATATTGTTCTTGTTGTTGCATATTGTATTTTGTGGATTGTATGCTGGAAAAAGAATAATATCTTCAAAGCATTATCACTTTCAATAATTCCCTCGGCAATATTTCTTTTCAGCGGAATTATGTCAAGGTCAATTCTGCTTGTTTTGTCAGCTTTGATTTTTGCACCTTGTCATATTATGATTTCTTATAAAAATGTAGAGTAATAATAACCCGTAGTTTTTCTACGGGTTATTCTCATTTACTTGACATTTTTTGCATTGTATGTCATACTTTAGGGTAAGGGGAAATACAGAATTATCTGAATTGAGGAATGTTTAATGGCAAAAACAGTTAAAAAACGTGGCCGTTTAAAGAAAGAATACATATACAGACGAAGAAGGGCAGTAGCAGCGCTTGTTCTTACCATTATGATATTTGGGATTATCATATCAGCAGTAAGTTGTTCTGCGATAAAAAAGAACAAGATAGATGACACTCCTGTTAATCTTCCTGTAAATACCGATATACCGACACAGACACCGACAGAACCTGAAATTGAACTTTTTGAGGTTGATTTTTCAAAGTCGCCTTCTAATTTCACGGAAGAAGATGTGAATTCAAAATACGCTATTCTTATTGATGCCGAAACAGGTGTTGTTATCTCACATAGAAGCGGAAATGCTAAAATATATCCTGCATCTATGACAAAGGTTATGACGGTTCTTGTTGCAGTTGAAAATATCAAAGATTTTAACGCAACTTATGAAATGACATATGAAATCATTAAACCACTTGTTGACGCTGATGCTACAAGAGCAGGATTCAAAGAAGGCGAAGATGTAAAGATAATCGACCTTTTATATGGTCTTATTCTTCCGTCAGGCGGAGATTGTGCTATCGCACTTGCTGAGTATATAAGTGGATCAGAAGAAGAATTTGTAAAGCTTATGAATGCAAAGTGTGAAGAATTGGGACTTCAAAACACACATTTTTCAAACACAAGCGGTCTTCATGATGAAAATAATTATTCAACTCCTGCTGATATGGCAATTATAATGAAATACGCTATGGAAAATCCTATATGCAGGGAAGTTCTTTCTACATATAAGTATACAACTGAAAAAACCGAAGAAAATCCTGAAGGAATTGAACTTTTCAGCACGATGTTCTCAAGAATGTATGGCAACGAAGTTGAGGGTGTTGATATAGTTGCAGGAAAGACAGGTTATACAACAGAATCGGGCAACTGTCTTGTAAGTTATGCAACAAAGGGCGAAAAGAGTTATATATGCGTTCTTGCAGATAGTGAATCCAAGTGGAAATCGATTTATGATACCTTTGCGGTTTATGAAAAATATATTCCTGAAAATGTATCAACGGATATATCTGTGAATGATGAGGGTTCGGATGAAATAAGCGAGGAATAATAATGGAGTTTTATGAAGTTATAGAAAAAAGAAGAACAATCCGTGATTTTAAAAACGAAGAAATTCCACAAGATGTCATAACAAGAATTATTTCAGCAGCATTTAAGGCACCAACTAATGATCATATGAGAGATTGGCATTACATTGTTATAAATGATAAAGATGTTGTTTTGAAACTTCTTGATATAATTCCTAAAGGAATTTCGGATGAAGATATGGAAAAACTTCTGAAAGACTGGAATTTAAACGATAATGAACAACAGGAAGCTTATAAAAATGCTGTTCCTAAGCAATATAGAATGCTTTTCGATGCGTCTTGTGTAGTCATTCCTTTGTTAAAACAAAAAGTTGATATATTAAAACCTGATAACGTTTCTCATCTGAATGGATTTGCATCAATATGGTGTAGCATAGAAAATATATTTCTTGCGTCAACTGCAGAAGGGTATGCTTGTAATCTGAGAGTTCCTTTGGGGGATGAAGCGGATTATGCAAGAAAGGTTCTTAACTTTCCTGATGATTATTTTATGCCTTGTTTTATCGGAATAGGAAGGCCGAAAGATGATATTTCTCCGATAAAGCAGAAAGATATTAATGTAAAAGAACGTATTCATTATAATAAATGGTAAAAAACAACCTGAGAAGATTTATTCTTCTCAGGTTATGCTTTTATATTACTGTTTTATAAGGTCTGCCATTGTGTAAAGACCTTTTTTCTTGCCGTTCATAAATACCGCGGCATTTACAGAGCCTACTGCAAAAACTTCTTTTGATGATGCCTGATGAGAAAGGGTGATAACTTCATCTCTTCCTGCGAAGATAACATCGTGTTCGCCGACGATCGTTCCGCCCCTTATAGAATGCATACCAATTTCATTCTTTTCTCGTTTTTTACGCTGAGAATGTCTGTCATAAGTATACTGCATTTTGTTATCAAGAGTTTCATTTATCGCGTCTGCAAGCATTATTGCTGTTCCGCTGGGAGCGTCAATCTTTTGATTATGATGTTTTTCAACAATTTCAATGTCAAACTGATTTCCGAGAATTGCAGTTGCTTGTTTAGCAAGTTCTACAAGAAGATTTATGCCGAGTGACATATTGAATGTAAAGAAAACAGGTATCTGCTCAGAAGAACTCTTTATCTTTGCTATCTGTTCATCAGAATATCCTGTTGTTGCAAGCACAAGAGGAGTTCCCGTTGAAAGAGCATAGCTTATAAGATTATCAAGAGCTAAAGGATGAGAAAAATCGATTATAACATCAGGTTTTTCAGGAAGTTCTAAAGGGCTTGTTACAATAGGAAAATTGTCATAAGTTTCTGTATTTATGTCGATTCCAGCGATAACTTTACAATCTTCTCTTGCAGAAATAACGCTATTTATAACTTTTCCCATTTTTCCGTTAGCGCCACTGATAACGATATTTGTCATTTTAATCATTCCTTATTTAAGTAATCCATTTGCCTTGAGTTCAGCAGAAATTTTCGCAAGATTTGCTTCTGATGTAGGGCAGAGGGGAAGTCTTAATGTGTTACCACAAAGTCCCATAAGTGCCATTGCTTCCTTTACAGGAATGGGGTTTACATCACAGAAAAGTGCGTTGATGAGGTTAAGATACTTAATCTGTAATTTTCCTGCTTCGGCGAAATTATTATCAAGACAGAGCTGACACATTTCGTGTGTTTCTTTGGGCATTACATTAGAAAGTACTGAAATAACACCCTTTCCTCCGATTGACATAACAGGAACAGTCATTCCGTCATCACCACTATAAACATCAAGTGAATCTCCACAGGCTTCAATTATCTTTGCAAAATAATCCATATTTCCGCCTGCTTCCTTAACAGCAACGATATTTTCATGCTTAGCAAGTTCAACAAATGTATCAATAGCGATATTGACACCTGTTCTTCCGGGAATATTATAAAGCATAACAGGAATGTTTATGGCATCAGCAATAGCTGTAAAATGCTTGATAAGACCTGACTGTGATGTTTTATTGTAATAAGGAGAAACAACGAGGACAGCGTCAGCACCAAGAAGTTCTGCTTCCTTTGAAAGCTGGATAGCATACGCTGTATCATTACTTCCTGTTCCTGCGATAACAGGAACTCTCTTATTTACTCTTTCAACGCAATAACGGATAGATTCTTTATGTTCATCATCTGTCATAGTGGAAGATTCACCTGTTGTTCCACATACAACGATACAATCTGTTCCGTTATCAATCTGGAAATCAATAAGTTTCCCGAATGTTTCAAAATCAATTGAGCCATCAGCGTTCATAGGAGTTACAATAGCAACTCCTGCGCCTGTAAAAATTGTCTTTTTCATAATGTTTATTCCTTTCTGTAAGGATTAGTCAAGATATCCCTTTGCAGCAAGAAGTTCAGCCATAAGAACTCCACCACCTGCAGCACCTCTGAGTGTGTTATGTGAGAGACATACAAACTTGTAGTCATACTGAGAATCTTCACGGAGACGACCGATTGAAACAGCCATACCTTTTTCAAGATCTCTGTCGAGTTTAGCCTGAGGACGATTGTCTTCTTCAAAGTAGTTAAGGAACTGCTTAGGAGCGAGAGGAAGTTCGAGTTCCTGAGGTTCAGCCTTGAATTCAGCCCAGATTTTCTTAATTTCTTCGATAGAAGGCTTGTTCTTGAACGAAACGAATACAGCAGCTGTGTGTCCGTTTGAAACAGGAACTCTGAGGCACTGTGTTGTGATAGCAATGCTGTCTTCGTTTACAATCTTGCCGTCAACAACCTTGCCCCATACCTTAAGTGGTTCTTTTTCTGATTTTTCTTCTTCGCCGCCAATGAAGGGGATAAGGTTATCTACCATTTCAGGCCATGTTTCAAATGTTTTACCTGCACCCGAGATAGCCTGATATGTGCAAGCGAGAACATTTGTAATTCCGAATTTTCTGAGGGGAGTAAGAGCAGGAACATAACTCTGGATAGAACAGTTTGATTTAACTGCGATAAATCCACGCTTTGTTCCGAGACGCTTTCTCTGTGATTCGATAACAACAGCGTGATCGGCGTTGATTTCAGGAACTATCATAGGAACGTCATCTACACCGCGGTTAGCTGAGTTATTTGAAATAACAGGACATTCAGCCTTTGCGTATGCTTCTTCAAGTGCTTTGATTTCATCCTTTTTCATATCAACTGCACAGAAAACAAAGTCAACCTGTGATGTGATTTCTGCAATGTCTGCTGTTGCATCATAAATAATAAGATTCTTCATTGACTCAGGCATCGGAACATCCATAGCCCAACGATTCCCAACAGCTTCTTCATATGTTTTACCCTTTGAACGAGGGCTTGCTGCGAGAACCTTGACATTGAACCAGGGGTGATTTTCAAGAAGTGTAGCAAAACGCTGACCTACCATACCTGTTGCACCGATGATACCTACATTGAACTGTTTCATAAAAATTTCTCCTTTAAAATACTTTTATTTTATTTCGTTTACAAAAATAAAAAAACCGATTGAAAATCGGTTCATCATACTGTATAATAGAAAAGTCGGCATATTGAAATATTAAAAATAAATAAATTAAATGCCGATAGCTCTCCATCATAAAATATGATGACAATCGTATATCTGTTTGATATACGATCAGGGCTAAGATGCCAGACTTAAACCCTTCGGCAGAATTGCCTTTCCCGTTCAGCTTTATGGCGAGTCGGCACTCTTGCTGAGGGTACTCATCGCATCTGCGACCTCTATCCGTTTATATATTGTATCACTTTCGGGATACTATGTCAATATAATTTTTATTTTTTCAGGAGAATTTTATGTATAAAACATCAGACTTTTTCTACGATTTGCCCGAAGAACTCATCGCTCAGACTCCCGTTGAACCAAGAAATTCATCAAGGCTACTAAAGGTGTCACGGGAAACAGGCGAAATAAAACACGACCATTTCTATAATCTATGCGATTATCTTCAAAAAGGTGACTTACTTGTTCTTAACGATAGTCGTGTTCTGCCTGCGAGACTTTACGGTGTGAAATGCGATAATAATACATTTATTGAGTTCCTTTTACTTGAACAGAAGGGAAATATGACTTGGGATATTATCTGTCGTCCTGCAAAAAAAGCTAAAATCGGAACAGAATTTTCTTTTGGCGATGGCAAACTTATCGCAAAAGTTATAGCAACAGGAGAAGACGGAAACAGAACAGTTGAATTCAAATGTGACGGAAACTTTTTTGCAACACTTGATGAAATAGGTCAGATGCCTTTGCCTCCTTACATAAAAGAAAAGCTTGAAAATAAAGAAAGATATCAGACTGTTTATTCAAGAGAAGTAGGTTCTGCAGCAGCGCCAACTGCAGGACTTCATTTTACTCCGGAACAGCTTGAACAGATTAAATCTATGGGTGTAAATATCGCTTATGTTACTTTACACGTCGGTTTAGGCACTTTCAGACCTGTAAAGGTTGATAGCATTACGGAACATCATATGCACTCAGAACACTACTATATACCCGCAGAAACCTCAACTCTTATTGCTGACGCCAAGAAAAATGGTAACAGAGTTATTTCTGTCGGAACAACATCATGCAGAACGCTTGAAAGTGTTGCTGAATTTTTCGGCGAAATTGAAGCAGGTAAGGAATATGACGGATATACCGATATTTTTATATATCCACCGCACGAATTCAAGGTTATAGATGGACTCATTACAAATTTCCATCTTCCTGAAAGTACACTTATTATGCTTGTTTCTGCATTTTTAGGGTACGAAAATACAATGAATGTATATAATACCGCTGTCCGTGAAAAATACAGATTTTTCAGCTTCGGCGACAGCATGGCTATTCTTTAGGAGGAAATATGGAATTATCAGCATTTTTGAAGAGTGTTATAGATGCCGATGATGCTCCTGTTG
>JAGAJQ010000037.1 GCA_017828955.1 Oscillospiraceae bacterium | reverse complement strand
ATCGTCATTACTCAGAAAACAGGTTGAAACTCAGATTGAATATTACGAAAAAATCGGAAATCTCAACAACGACCTCAGAAGTTTCAGACACGACTATAAAAATCATCTCATCTGCATAGGTTCTCTCATCGACAAGAAAGAATACGATGAAGCGAGAGAATACATTGAAAAGATTTCGGGAATGAACATAAACACATCTAAAGAATTCTTCTCAGGAAACACCATAGCAAACGCCATACTGAATGATAAATCCGAAAAAGCAGATAAAAGCGGTATAAAAATTGATTTTGACGGATACATACATAAAGGTATCTCTCCGACGGATATATGTATAATTCTTTCAAACGCTATTGATAACGCAATTGAAGCCTGTGAAAAGATAAGCGGTGATGAAGACAGGAAAATATCCGTAAACTGCAGTTATTCAAAAGGTGTTCAGATTATCAGCATAAAAAATCCCGTTCCGGAAAATGTAGAGATAGAAGATGACTCGGTAAAGACATCGAAAGAAGATAAAAGTATCCACGGAATAGGTCTTTACAACATAAGAAACACCGTTAAAAAATATGGCGGTGAATTCAATATTTCCTGCGAAAACAAAGAATTCACACTGTCTGTCGCATTTATGCCCGATACAGAAGATATAACATCATAGCCCAAAGCCCGATTTTATCGGGCTTTTGTTTTTATCAGAAACCTAAAAAGCGTAAAAATCTTAAAACGCGGATTCTTTTGAGGTATTTCCACAAAAATCCGCCTGCCTCCATCAGTTCCTCTGCGGTGCTAACATCCTTATATGGCTTGCGTTTTACTCCCTGTGTAACGCCTCTGTTTACACTTCCGAAATGCTTTTCTATTACAGCAATGTCATCCGAATTGTCTATAACACCGATTTCTTTGTATTTCCAGATAGCAAGTCTTTTTTCATAGGAATATTTTTCGTTTATAGGAGCAGTGTATTCCGAAACAACCTGCTCTTCAACGACAAAAAGGCTTATCGTTTTGCAATCCCTGCCCTTGTTTTCCTTTTCGTATGCACGACGAAGGTCCATAAAAAATGAAGAAAGATTTTTGTATTGTTCATCAAATGTTTCTTTTGAAACAGAATATTTTTCGGGAATTTCGTTTATTTCAAGAAATCTCCCGTCTTTGCCGTTTCTGAAAAAAGCCTTGAAAACAGGTCTTGTTTTAGGGAACTCGATATAAACCGCGAGTTCTGTCCATTCTTCAGGAATAATATCGTTCATAAGTTCCCCGAGTCGTATGTAATACTGATTTTGTGTTTTTATCTTTGCCATAATTTTCATTCTCCTTATTTTTAAATAATTAGCCTCTTGCTCCGCTTATTGCCATTCCGATAACTCTCTGCTGTGCTTCTTCGTCGTTATTTCGAAAGCATCAAGAAGAATATTGTTAAGTCTGTTATAAACTGCAGTATAATTAAAATAGATTTTTAGCAGTAATTAAATGCAGGAATCACTTCAAATGGTATGTTTGCGTTTTCT
>JAGAJQ010000292.1 GCA_017828955.1 Oscillospiraceae bacterium | reverse complement strand
CGGAACTCGCACCCCTTCAGTATATCGCTCCTTACGCAGGTTGTGCTATGGGTGAATACTTTATGTCAAAGGGAAAAGACGTTCTCTGCGTTTATGACGACCTTTCAAAACACGCGGTTGCGTATCGTGCACTCTCACTCCTTCTTAAGCGTCCACCCGGACGTGAAGCTTATCCCGGAGACGTATTCTATCTCCATTCGAGACTTCTCGAAAGAGCTTGTAACCTTAACGAAGATTACGGCGGAGGATCTCTTACAGCGCTTCCTATCATCGAAACACAGGCAGGGGACGTTTCTGCTTATATTCCTACAAACGTTATTTCTATTACAGACGGACAGATATTCCTCGAAACCGACCTTTTCAACTCAGGTGTAAGACCTGCCGTTAACCCCGGTATCTCTGTATCACGAGTTGGCGGTAACGCACAGATAAAGGCTATGAAAAAGGTTTCAGGTTCACTCAAACTTACTTACTCTCAGTATCGTGAACTTCAGGCGTTCTCACAGTTCGGTTCAGACCTTGATGCCGATACAAAGGCGAGCCTTGCAAGAGGTGAAAGAGTAGTTGAAGTTTTGAAGCAGGGAAGAAATTCTCCTCTCACAGTAGAACATCAGGTTCTCATCATCTATGCTGTAACAAATAACTATCTCCATTCAATTCCGACATCATCTGTTGCCGAATTTGAAGAAGAACTTTTTGAATTTGTTGATACAACTCACCCCGATATCATATCAGGGCTTAAAGAAAAGAAAGATATAACACCCGAAATCGAAGAAGAAATAAAAACAGCGCTCAGCGAATTTGTTTCTAAATTCATTTCAACACATTCTTAAAAACTTTCTTTACTTTAACTTTGAAATTGAGGTGAAAATCTAAATGGCAGCGTCTAACATGAAAGACATCAAGCGGCGTATCAAGAGCATTGAATCAACAATGCAGATAACAAAGGCTATGCAGCTTGTAGCATCGTCAAAACTGAGAAAAGCAAAGGAAAGAGCAGATAATGCAAGACTTTTCTTTGACACTCTCTATGAAACGATGTGTGAAATCAGTAAAAGTGCTCCCGAATTTTCATCTGTATACACAAAAAAGCGTGAGATAAGAACAGTTCTTATGATTGTAATCGCGGGTGACAGAGGTCTTGCGGGCGGTTTTAACTCAAATATCTTAAAACTCGCTTACCGCAGGGCGAAAGAAATTTCCGAAACAGGAAAAACTGTTGAAATAGTCGCAATAGGCAAAAAATCGGTTGAATATTTTGAAAAGCGTGAATTCACAGTAAGAGCGAAATATTCAGAAGTGGCCGAAGGAATGGATATTTACGATGCATCCGATATTGTCGATACAATAATGGGTCATTATGCAAATGGTCTTTGCGACAGTATAGAGCTTTTCTATACTTCTTTCCTCAATACACTCACACAAGAACCCAAATCATATGTTCTTCTTCCGCTTGAAGTTGATAAGAACAGACACGACGGAAAGGCAACAAGCCTTACCGAATATGAACCTTCGGCAGAAGCAGTTTTCGATAGTATTGTTCCGAGATATATTTCGGGAATACTTTTCGGTGCAGTTGTTGACAGTTTTGCAGCGGAACAGGCAGCAAGACGAACAGCGATGGAATCTGCTTCAGATAACGCAGGTGAAATTATAGGAGAATTACAACTTGTTTATAACAGAGCGCGTCAGGCATCTATCACTCAGGAAATAACTGAAATAGTCGGCGGCGCTCAGGTTCAGAACTAACTCAGATTTAAGGAGTTGAAATCATTTGTCAAAAAATATAGGCACAATTGTGCAGGTTATCGGTGCGGTAGTCGATATCCGTTTTTCAAAGGATAATCTCCCTAATCTGCTTAACGCTATCGTTATTGATAATAACGGAACTCCTCTTACAGTCGAAGTTGCACAGCACATAGGCGACGATACAGTTCGTTGTATCGCTATGAGCACAACTGACGGTCTTGTCAGAGGTATGGAAGCAGAGGACACAGAAGGACCTATCAAGGTACCCGTAGGAAGAGAAACTCTCGGAAGAATTTTCAATCTTTTAGGAGAGCCTGTTGACAACCTTCCCGCACCCGAAACAAAAGAAAAATGGGCTATCCATCGTGAAGCACCAAGCTATGAAGAACAGCAGGGTTCTTCAGAAGTTCTTGAAACAGGTATCAAGGTTATTGACCTTATCGCACCCTACCTTAAGGGCGGTAAAATCGGTCTTTTCGGTGGTGCCGGTGTAGGTAAGACAGTTCTTATTCAGGAACTTATCAACAACGTTGCAAACCAGCATGGTGGTATTTCGGTATTCACAGGTGTTGGTGAACGTACAAGAGAAGGTAACGACCTTTATAACGAAATGAAAGACTCAGGGGTTATCGATAAGACCGTTCTCGTTTACGGTCAGATGAACGAACCACCCGGAGCGAGAATGAGAGTAGGCCTTTCAGGACTTACAATGGCTGAATATTTCCGTGATGTTGAAGGACAGGACGTTCTCCTTTTCATCGATAATATCTTCAGATTTACTCAGGCAGGTTCAGAAGTTTCTGCCCTTCTCGGAAGAATGCCTTCAGCCGTAGGTTATCAGCCTACACTCGCAACAGAAATGGGTGCACTTCAGGAACGTATTACTTCAACAAACAAGGGCTCTATAACATCGGTTCAGGCTGTTTATGTTCCTGCCGATGACCTTACAGACCCCGCTCCCGCAACAACTTTCGCACACCTTGACGCAACAACAGTTCTTTCAAGAAGCATTTCATCACTCGGTATCTATCCCGCGGTTGATCCTCTTGAAAGTAACTCAAGAATACTCACTCCCGAAATTGTCGGAAACGAGCATTATGAAACAGCGCGTGCTGTTCAGTCAGTTCTTCAGCGTTATAAGGAACTTCAGGATATCATCGCCATTATGGGTATGGATGAACTTTCTGATGAAGACAAGCTCACAGTTGCAAGAGCGAGAAAGATCCAGCGTTTCCTTTCACAGCCTTTTAGCGTTGCAGAACCTTTCACAGGTATGCAGGGTAAATATGTTCCTATAAAGGAAACAATCAGAGGATTCAGAGAGATCCTCGAAGGCAAACACGATGACATTCCCGAATCAGCATTCCTCTTTGCAGGAACAATCGACGATGTTATCGAAAAAGCCAAGCAGAATAATGTATAAGGAGGAATAACTATGTCAGCAACTTTCAGGCTGAAAGTAATTACTCCTCAGAAACTGTTTTTTGACGGTGAAACAGAAAATATTATCGTCAGAACAACAGTCGGCGATGTCGGAATTCTTGCAAAGCATATCGACTATGTAGCCGTTCTTCCTGCTGGGCCTTTAAAGGTTAAGATGAAGGATAACACATTCCGCGTTGCAGCGGTTTCAAGCGGAACATTAAAGGTTTCAAAAGAAGGTGTTGTTATTCTCGCAACAGCGGTTGAATGGGCAGACGAAATAGATATCGAACACGCTAAGCGTTCCGAAGAAGACGCAAGAGAAAAGATAAAAATTCATAAAAGCGGCGTAGAATTTGATAGGGCACAACTCAAACTCAAACGTGCACTTAACAGACTCAGCGTCAGCAAGAATGGATAAATAACAAAAAGCTATGTAAGCAGTCAGTTTACATAGCTTTTTTGTAAAAAGGGGAATTACATATTATGAGAAAAGTTTTTACCGTAAACGGCTATAAACTCGAATTTAAAGATGTAATTGTAGAGATAGAGGGCAAAGATGAACAGGGGATAAGGATCAAAAATCTCGAAACCAAAGAAGAGATGATAACTTTAGACAGTGAATCTTTCCCACAGACCAGCGAAGAGGCCTCAAGATATACCGAAGACTGCTTTTATTGTGAAAACGTCCGTAAAGTCGGAAGAAAATATGTTTCCGACGATGAAATCTCTATGCCAGATTTCTCACAGTATCCCAATGTGACAATAATTGATATGTCAGATTATAAACAGACTCTTACAGATTATCTTCGCCATAGCGGTCGAACTCAGAAAGAAATCGATGAGGTTTTTCAAGAAATCAACCGCAGTAAAGAAGGCTGGTAAAAATAAAAGGTCAGTAGAAAACTACTGACCTTTTTTATTTATTCCACACTATTATAAATTTCAAACCCAAGGATTTTTATAATTGTTCCGTCGTCATATCCGTCAGGTTCATCGGGGTTTAAACTGTGAACATCAGAAACGCTGTATAAAACTGCCTGATATACAACCGTTCCACCATCTTTTAAATGCAATGGAACAGGAACTAAAAGTATAGCCGTAATAACAACGGCAATAATTATAACAATCGCTTTTTTCATCAGTTTATCCCTTCTTGTTTCAAAATTTATTCTTCGTTATCTTTTGATAAAACCTTTTTACACCACGAGGTCTTACCGCAATGATGACATTTGAGATATCTTGTTGTAATCATATGAGGTCCGAATGTGTATTCAGAAACCGTCGGAACAAAATGCTCTCCGCATTTTTTGCATTTATAATAGCCTATTGTTCTTTCGCCTTCTGCTGCAATAACTATACCAACACCGAATATCGCACAGGCAATGAGTATCAGTAATCCCTTTATAGGTGTCGATATAACATCTGTATATGCGCATACTACAAAAAGTAATGTAAGAAACGCAACTGTTGAGATAATTCCGATAGCAATAGTAAGTTTTGCCTTTTTTCTGTTTTCTTCTTTTTCCTTAATCATATTCACCATATTTTCCTCCGCTTTTCTAATATAATCTTCTTCAGAAACTCTTTCTCCACAAAGAAGTTCATTTACAGTAATGTCAAGTTCACTGCAAAGAGGGAGAAGCAAAGAAACTTCGGGGAAGCCATTTCCCGTTTCCCATTTTGAAACAGTCTTATCACTGATACCAAGTTTTTCAGCCAACTGTTTCTGAGTATATCCTTTTCTTTTTCTCTCAGATGAGATGAACTTTCCGATTAAAATCTGATCCATCTTTGTGCCTCCTTTCTGATTTGATTATCGCATGGATTTTACATAAGTCACACCCACGGAGAGTAGAAAATGGTGAATAAAAGCGGATTCTACGATTCGTGGATATGCGTGTTTACGATGTTTTTCGTTAGTTATGATTTTAAGAAGTCATAAACTATCTGATTAAAGTCCTTTGCTTCTTCATACGCCGTATGTCCCAAGTCATCATACATGAAACATTTACATCCAAGCTTTTCTGCTATTTCTATGGAAGCCTCTCCACTGGTTACCTTATCCTGCAAACCGCCAATTACAAATACCGGACACTGAATTTTGTCTAATTCATCATAAGCATTACAGGTAAGGTTTGCTTTTGCTAACGTAATAAATCTTGGCACATCCTTTGGTTTCTGCAAGATTGTTAATAAAGGCATAAAGAGCTTGTACTTTCTTACATAAGAATCCGTATACATTCTTTCGGTCATATCCTTAACAAGATTCTTTATATCGTTTTGTTCCGTCAATCTTATCCACTCAGAAATTGCCGTTTCGATTGTTTCGTTACTCTTAGAAAGCGTCACTGCAAGAACAAGTTTATTTACTAAATCCGGTCTGTCAATTGCAAGATACTGTGCAATCATACCACCCTGAGAAACACCAAAAACATCAGCACTTTGAATT
>JAGAJQ010000291.1 GCA_017828955.1 Oscillospiraceae bacterium | reverse complement strand
TAGCGATAACAACGATGAGCTCAACGAGTGTGAAGCCCTTTGTCTTAAGATTTCTCATGATAGAAACCCCTCCTGTAAATATAATATTTTTTTATAAAAAGCTCTTGCAAACGTCTTTCGCAAGAACGCTTTTCCGTAAGTAATTAATCATAGAATGACTGCATTGGATAACAGCCTACTACATTATAGTTATGTCTTGCTCTTTCAGCTGAAGACTGCTGTTCATAGATATCCTTATAGTAACCTTCATCATCAGTAGTGCTTCTGTCCATAAAATTATCACGAAGCTGAATATGATCTTCTGTATAAAGAACATATTCTACTGTATATGTTTCCATGTTGACTTTAGCGAGCCAAGAAGGATTCCAAGTTACGTTGGCATTTTCTCTCTTGGTATAGAGGCCTCTGATTGTATCGCCCATATTGAAATCAACAAGGAGTTCATCTACGCCTACATCTACTCCGCTTGTGTTATAAGCGTGTCTGCATATTCCTATGCGTTCAGAGCTCTTAGCTGTATTCTCGAAATTTCCTATGTAAATTTTCAAATTGTCTTTTCTGGCAATACCAGCGATACCTTCAACTTCACCTACGCCGGAAACTGTTGTCTTGTGTCCTTCAGCATCATACTGATTGAGTTTTATCTGAAGTGCTCTGTAGACTACCTCTGCCTTTGCGTTAGCGTCGTCATACTTTTTATCTCTTAAAAAAGCACCGACTGCTATTACAAGCGTTGCAGTCAGAACGGCAATTATAGCCATTACAACTATGAGTTCGACAAAGGTAAAGCCCTTAGCCGACTTGCGTATTGACTTCATTTCAAGTGCCCTCCAAGTCCATAATTTTTTTGAACTATCGGTTAGTTCCTGACTGTAACTTAATTATACTCAGTCATTCACATATTGTCAATAGTTTTTTTAAAAAATTTTGAACAAAATCTTAAATTTGTTCATTTTTTCTTCAAATCCGCCTTTTCGGAAACATTTTCCGTCAAATTATACAACAGTTGTTCATAATTTATAAACCAAACCTGTAACCGAGATGTAACCAAAGGCGATTTTATACACCCTTCTCCCGAAAGAGAAAGGTGTATATATACCTTATTATATAGTATGTATTAAAGGTCGAAACGGTTGCCCATAAATCTCTGAAGGTCAACACGGCTTGCACATCTTTCGATAGCGCTGTCGATTGTGATTGTTCCGTCAACAACGAGTTTAGCGAGGCACTGGTCGAGACACATCATACCCTGAGCCTTACCTGTCTGGATAGCTGAAGGAATCATATGGGTCTTACCATCACGAACCATCGCTGCGATAGCGTCTGTACAAGAAAGAATTTCTGTTGCAGCAACTCGTCCTTCACCGTCTGATGTAGGAACGAGAGTCTGTGTCATGATACCTACGAGTGTTGCGGCAAGCTGTGTTCTGATCTGTGACTGCTGGTGTGCGGGGAAAACGTCGATGATACGGTTAACTGTATCCGCTGCTGATGTTGTATGAAGTGTTGACATAACGAGGTGTCCTGTTTCGGCGGCGGTTACTGCGGCTGTGATTGTTTCAAAGTCACGCATTTCTCCTACGAGGATAACGTCGGGGTCTTCACGGAGTGCGGCACGGAGCGCACCTGCGAATGAGTCAACGTCGGCACCGACTTCACGCTGGTTGATCATACATCTCTTATGTTCGTGAACATATTCGATAGGGTCTTCGATTGTGATAACATGTGCACTTCTGTGTTCGTTAACATAGTCGATCATAGCAGCGAGTGATGTAGATTTACCTGAACCGGTAGGCCCTGTAACGAGTATGAGTCCACGAGGACGCATAACGAAATCTGCAACAACGGGAGGAAGGTTAAGGTCTTTAAGAGTAGGAATATCGTTTCTGAGGAGACGGATAGCGATACCTACCTGTCCTCTCTGGTGATATACGTTTACACGATGACGGAAGCCCGCTTTTGTAACATAAGAGAAGTCAGTGTCGATGAAAGCCTTGATACTTTCGAGCTGACGGCTGTTTGTCATCTGAGCGGCAATCGCCATAATGGATTCGTTTGTCATTTCTTCGTAAGCGCTGAGCTTACGGAGAGAACCATGAAGTCTTACAACGGGGGGAATGTTTGTTGTGAAGTGAAGGTCTGAGCAGCCAAGGTTTCTAACCTCGTCGAGCAAAGCGTCAATGTTTATAGTCTGCATACTGGGTTCTACTTCCTTTCATAAGGGATTTAGTTAGCATTAGAATTAGATAGAGAATGTTGTCTTAATGAGTTCGTCAACAGATGTTGTACCCTGCATAACGAGTTCAGCAACGTTATCACGGAGAAGACGTGTTCCCTTTGTCTTAGCCATTGCAGCGATCTGTTCAACTGTACCATCGTTTGCGATAAGTGTTGAGAGTTCACCGTCACACATGATGATTTCGTGAATAGCAGTACGTCCTGCATAACCTGTGTTGTTACACTTTGAACATCCGCAGGGTTCATATATAGGAACAGATGACTGAATTCCCAAAAGGTCATTTTCTTTTGCGTCAGACATTCTCATCTTCTTACATTCGGGGCAGAGAATCTTAACAAGTCGCTGTGCGATAACACCGATAAGTGATGTAGCAACCATGTATGATGCGATACCCATGTCACAAAGACGGATGATTGTTGAAGCAGCGTCGTTTGTATGGAGTGTTGAAAGAACAAGGTGTCCTGTGATAGCCGCTCTGATACCGATTTCTGCTGTTTCGGTATCACGCATTTCACCGATCATAACGATATCGGGGTCCTGACGGAGGATAGAACGAAGAGCAGCTGCGAATGTCATACCAGCCTTTGTGTTAACCTGACACTGGTTAACGCCGTCGATATTCTTTTCGACAGGGTCTTCAACGGTAACTACGTTAACATTAGGCTTAGCAAGTTCACCGAGAGCAGCGTAAAGTGTTGTAGATTTACCAGATCCTGTAGGTCCTGTAACGAGAATAACGCCGTGAGGACAAGTAATCATCTTTTCAAACATTACGTAGTTGTAGTCTGTCATACCGAGGTCTGTAATCTTTCTTACAGAAACGTCACCTGTAGAAAGGATACGGATAACGATCTTTTCGCCGGCAACCATGGGGAGTGAAGATACACGGACGTCGAGAGTAACGCCGTCAACTACCTGTGTGAAACGACCGTCCTGAGGGATACGCTTTTCAGCGATATTCATTCCTGAAATGATCTTAACACGAGTTGAGAGAGAGTTATGTACTACGTTTGAAACCTGCATCATTTCAACGAGTTCGCCGTCGACTCTGACTCTGATTCTTGTATAGTTCTTGAAAGGTTCGATATGGATGTCTGATGCGCCCATTCTGAATGCGTTTTCAACGATTGTTGTTGCGAGCTTAACGATAGGAGCGTTGTCAACACGTTCTGCCATATCTGCTTCTTCAACAGCGGCAATGTCTTCTTCTGAGATGAACTGGTTTGAAACGCTGTCGAGAACTGAGTCAACGTTCTGCATTGAGTAGTTTCTGCCGATAGCCTTTGTTATCTGATCCTTAGTTGCGAGAACGGGGATAACGTCCATACCTGTGATAACCTTAACATCTTCAAAGATATAGAAGTTAACAGGGTCGTTAGTAGCAACTGTAAGTCTTCTACCCTGAATGTTGATAGCGATAATTGTATGTTTTTTAGCGAGTGATTCGGGAACCTTCTTAACAGCTTCGGGATTGATCTTGTATTCGGAAAGGTCAACGAATTCAACGCCCATTCTTTCAGCGAGAACCTTAGCAAATTCAACGTCTGAAACATAACCGAGTTCGATTACATAGTCACCGAAGAATTTACCGGGTGTACGATTTTCTTTCTGTGCAGCAAGAACGGTCTGTAACTGTTCGTCAGTGATAAGACCCTTCTGCACCATATATTGTCCAACAGGAATGTTTTTCATAAATAGCCCTCCGTCGTGATATTTCTTTGAGGATACCCTCCAAAAGTCCCCTTGCATTTCGGACTTTTGCAAGGTATTCTTGAAATTCATATTATTTTATGGTAGAATTAGTTTAAATTAAATTTTTAGGGGGATTGCAAAATGCTTTTGTCTCAAGGTCAATATTATATTTTAAGACCTGATTACCTATTCGACTCACCTGTCATCTCGGTTATAATTATTATAATGACATTTATTTTCGGTGCCTGTATCGGCAGCTTTTTAAATGTATGTATAATAAGAATTCCCTTAGGCGAATCACTTGTAAAGAAAAGTTCTCATTGTATGACTTGCGGTGAACCGATTAAGTGGTATGACTTAATACCGATACTCAGTTGGGTTATCCTCGGCGGAAAATGCCGTGGCTGCAAGGAAAAGATATCGGGCAGATACGCTCTTGTCGAAAGTCTTACGGGGATAATCGCCGTAACCGCACTTTTAAGGTTTGGTATCTCTGCGGGATTCTTTATAAATATGATTTACTTTTCGCTTCTTGTCGTTATCGGTTTTACCGACTGGGACACACAGGAAATGATGATCGTTGAACTTTTAGCGGTTGGTATTCTCGCTATTCCCGCGTTTCTCTTTATCCCGAATTCAGCGACTTTAATCGAAAGACTTATAGGCATTGCCGTTATAAGCGTTCCTTTTTTAATCATCGCACTCATAACAAAAGGAATCGGAATGGGAGATGTTATTCTCATGGCTTGTGCGGGTGCATTCCTCGGATACAAAGCGGTTATCGCTTCTGCATTTATAGGAATCATCACCGCAGCGATAGCAGGAATAATCATCAAGTTTACAACTAAAATTTCCAAAATGGCTTTCGGCCCCTGGCTCTGTGTAGGACTCTATTTCGGAGCGATGTTCGGGACAGAAATGTTTAACTGGTATCTTATGCTTTTAAAACCTAACTAAGATTTTAAAAAACACAAAATTTTACAAAGGCAGTCGGCAGTAAATCCGACTGCCTTTGTTATTTTGTCTGAATTTTGTTCTTACCGATTATTCGGGAACTGTGTAGTAGATGTAGATGTTATAGCCATCTGTTTCGGCATTAAAGCCGTTTACATTTGCATTCTTAGCAGCGATAGTACGGTTGCCCTGTGCTTCACTTGCACCAAGATCTGCATCTATAGGAGATATAACGCCGATCTTTCCGTCATCCTGGAATGGATTGTTGACAAAGTTTATACTCTTTTCAGCATAGTTGTCAATAAGAGAATTAGCGGATAACGACTGTATATCTTCTCTTGACTTATCTCTGAAAGTTACAACAGAAGAAAGATTTGAAGAATAGCTTGACTTCTTATACTGCATAGGATCAAGAGAATATATAGTATATCTTATGCCCTTAGTAACTGTGTCAAGAGTGCCGTCGCCGTCGACATCGCGGCCGAAAGAACCATCGATATGACCGTTGCTGTCATTATCATCGTTTTCTATGTTGATGAAATATGAACCATTTCCATAGAAAGCTTCTCCGCCAACGAGCCATTCTTTTCTCGAACCGTTAACATAAGCTGATTTATAGATTCTTCCCATCTGCTGAATGCCACTGTTATCTTTAAAATCGTCCATATCGTAAATTTCGCTCATCGAAACTACATTATGTGAGCAATCGTTGATTATAGCAATACCCTGTATTTTCTTGAGATAAGCAGCTTTTTCTGCAGAACTCATAGTTTTGAAATTCACATCCATTTTCTCAGCTATTGCTTCCAGTTTGGCTGTTCCGCCTTCGCTGAGAGGAAGATAATCCTTATCATATACAAAGAGAATTTTATCTGCATACTTAAGATTTTCGTCAAGATACTGTGCTATACCGTCCATTACATAACGATCTTCTGTATAGGCTGTTGTATCAGCAAAAACCTGTGAGATAGGTTTGAGAATAAGTCCTACCATAACCATAAGTGCGGACATGAGAGCCATTACTATGATAAGTTCAACAAGGGTGAAACCTTTTAATGCTTTTTTCATATTTTTTTTCATAACACCCTACCTCCCTTATGTTCCTGCTGTAAAGACTTTAAGGTTTGGTGCCTGTGCATAGAAAGTATCATCGGGGCTTGCTTCTCTGTTGACAGAACTTCCGTCATAGGTTTTTTTCTCTATTTCAACGACATCAACATTTGTGAGAGCAACTCCGTTAAGAGTAATCTGCTGTTTAGTTGTGACTTCATCATAACCCGATTCTCTTACAGCAACAACTTCCTTCGCAATAACTGCATGAGCGTTTGCTTTCTGAGTTGTATACTGGCTGTCTTTTATAATTGTGCTCGACATCTGAATAATGAGTGCAACAACAAGAGACATAATAGAGAATACCGCAAGAGCAACTATGATTTCAACGAGTGTAAAGCCACCAAGTTTTTTTCTTTTAATCATAATGCTTTACCCCCTTATCTGTTTGTATAGTAACCAGAGCTTGTTGCTGATGAATTAAGGTTATATCTAACCTTTGTCTTATCGAATGAATTGGGATCCTTATTTGGGTCAACAGGTGTTCCGCTATTTCCTGTTCCGTCAGGATTGATAAAGATGATACCGGGGCCACCGTCTGTCATAGTAATATCGTTACCTACAACAGCGCCCATAAGCCATGTCTTCATTGTCTGAGTTCTTCCGAATTCGTCAATAACAGTAACTTCGGGGTTATTGGGTGTTCCCGATGCTGTCTGCATGATACCTGCGTCAGGACCATAGATATATGCGTTGAGGAATGTTCCGTTTCCGCCTATATGACCGATATCAAGCTGTGCGCCTGCCGCAACTTCCCATTCAATAACTGAATATCCTTCTTCATCGGCAAGAGTTTTCATATCAATTGTTTCGCCGTTTTCAACCTTATCCTTAACCAACTTAGACCAGACCTTACAGCTTGTAAGATTAACATTACCGTCCTGATAAATCTTAGCGTCACCGCCACCTGTGATTACAATTTCCATATTTTCGTAATTTCCGGGTGGGAGGTAGATTGTCTGTTCTGTTCCCTCGGGAATATTGATTTCGATTGTGCCTGTTAATGCGGCCGGAATTTCGTTATCAACAAGATCGGGCTTTTTTTCTGCAGAAATAACGCCGTTTGAAGGATCGCCACCGACGAAATACTGACCGAATACCGACTTATCTGTTGAAACATTATATGTTGTTGAAGGAGTTGTAGGTGTTGTAACTTTAAGTGTTCCGTTATCGGGGTCAACAGAAGGATTCTTAATATCAAAAACTGTTCCCGCGGGAAGCTTTACAACGTTAACACCGTTATTGTTTCCTGTTACATTACCTGTTGTGTAGATTGTTCCTGTTCCCTTGATGCTCTGTGCGATATTTACGTTTCCGTCAACAAAGATGTCGCCTGTGATTTCAAGATTGTTTCCGACAAGCTTAAGGTCACCACCGCTGACAACATTTCCTGCGATTGTGTTACCGTCACGGCCGTATACACCGCCGTTCTTTACGAGAATATCCATAGGGCCTGAGGGAATATTACTGTTTGACCAGTCAATTTCATTGCAATAGAGGAAAGGCTTATAACCTGTGTCTGTACTGCTGAATGTTGAATTGAACTTAAAGTTATTATCAACTGTGAATTTTCCGTTGATTGTAATCTGCTGGCCTGCGCCGATATCAATTGTTCCGTCATGACCTGAGTCTGAGGGTTTGAAATCGCCGTTGATATAAATAGATGATGTATTTCCTTTAAGACCTGCGAATGAACCGCCTCCGCCGTATGAGCTGAGACCGCCGACAACATTCATACCTGTTCCGCTCTTGTAAACGCCCATTGTTTTAACGGCCTGAGTGAACTTTCCGCTGGGGGTTCCACCGCCACCGCTGGGAGCTTTGTCTTCCTTTTCATAAAGAAGAGCGTCGTAGATTCTTGAAACTGTTCTTACCTGAGCTGTATCACCCGAACCTGACTGAACTTTTACTGTCATCTTTACACGTGCGAATGAGTAAAGTTCGTAAGTAGTCGGATTCGAAGGGTTATTGGGAAATCTTACCTGTGTTCCGTACTGGATTTTTGTTGTATTTCCTGAATAACCGTCGATGTCATTTCTTGTTACTTCTGAAATACCTGCAGGTGCTTTGGGGTCGGGAAGAACTTCATATTTGATCTGACCGAGAACAGTTCCTGATGAATTTGTGAAATCAAGAAACTGAATTCCCGACATTTCAGTTGTATCCAATGAAATTTTTCCGTATTTTACCTGTCCTCCTGCCTTTGAGTTATCATATGTTCCGCTTGAATATACATCAGAGTTACATTCTTTAATAACTTCAAAAAGAGGATTTGCAATATTTACTCTGTCAGTTATAGACAAACCTACCTGACCATAATTGCTGTTGAATCCTGCGGATTCTTCTGCTACGTTGTCTGTTGATGCAACTATCATATCAAGAGTATTTACCGCTGTAACATAGCTCTGGCTCGCTGTATAGTTCTGGAGTGATCTTGTATGAGCAAGGCTTACCATAGCCATAGCAGTAATCGCAACTACCATAAGAATAGCCATAACACAGATTACCATAAACAACGCTGAGCCCTTTGCACCTTTTAAAGCTTTTTTACGCTTAACCATTGTGGTTTACTCCTTTCTCAGAACTTAATTTTCTTATATTTTTTATTAGGCAAGACCGCCCCGACCGAATTTTCTTCGGCGGGGTAAGGTCATTTGCTATTAATATTTAGGTTTCTGAATTTCAGAAAGCTGGTAGAAGTAAATTACAAATTTATCCTTTGCGTCGTCACCACTTCCGCCTTCTTTAGAAAGATTTCTGAGAACTATCGATCTTTCATCTTCAGCAATCTTATCAGCAGCCGCAATGTACTTGTTGAATTCTGTCTGCTTAACATTTACTATAAGAATAGTAACAACAAGCTGTTCGGGTTCTGAAACTGCAAGAGCATATTCTGTATTGCCCTTCATAGCATGAAGTCTTGCTTCGTTAAGGTCTGAAGCTGTACCGAGTTCATACTCAACATTGAAGAGTTCATAAGCATAGAGTTCAACATCAGCTGCTTCTGTTTCTTCAAATGACATACCTGCAATTTCAATTTCGTTTTCTGTAAAGATATTTGTTACATACTGATCCATCTGATATGTCTTCATTTCGGGAAGGAAGAATTCACCGATTTTTTTACATTCTTTATATGTATCATCAATCTGCTGTTCAAGGTCTGTCTTTGTGGCAAGCTTTGCATTTATATCAGCTTCTTCCTGCTTCTTCTGCTTGTATGTAACTGTTGTTGTATTAAGCTTCTGAACTGATGATTTTACGATTGTAAGTCCTCCGACGAGAACTGTGATTATAAATACGAGTGCTACGAGTATGCACTTATCTCTGTATGACATTTTCATTAGTTCTCACCGCCTTCCGAACCGTTCTTTATTGCTTCATTCTGAAGTTTTCCTCTTACCTGAAGCACAATTTCAAATTTAACAGGATTTGCGCTCTTTACATCTTCAACTTCTGTTTTTTCGCCTGTGATTGGGCTTACAAAAACAATTCCTGTATCGGGTGTAACACCTTCCATTTCTAATTCTTCACCGATAGTAGAACCGGCTTCTTCGTCTGGTTTTTTGTTATCCTTTTCGCTTTCATAACCTTCGAATGTAACGTTATCGAAGTAATCTCTTTCAACAAATCTTCCTGCTACAACTGAAGGCATTATAACAGAATCTGTTTTATAACCAAGTGTTATTGTTCCGTCTTCAGCAAATGCAAATGTGCTGAGTGTAACACCATCTGAACATTCAAGAATTTCTTCGATTACATCAGAGTTAAGAATAGGATAAGACTCAACTCCTGTTTTTGCTGTGTCGATCTTGTTTCTGAAAAGTGTGAGCTTATCGATCATTGCCTGTCTCTTGTCAATTTCAGCAAGTTCAGGCTGAACAGATTCGATCCAAGCGTCAATTCTCTTGATTTCCTTCTGCTTCATACCTGTCAATACAGGGCTGATGATTGCCCATGCAATACCGATTACAACCGCACCTGCGAAAAGACCACCGAAGAGTGTTCCGAGAACCTGACCTACTGTAACGTCCTTCTTCTGAGCCTTTGCTGATTTTGTGCCGCCGTCTGCTGACTGACCCATTGTAGCGTCAGTTGTAAGAAGGTTAGAAGTTTCATCTTCCTTAGGACGATGATACATAGCACCGATTGCGTTTGCGTAAAGTGAGAATTCAAGGTTTTCATAACCACTGAGCATAGGAGGAACTTTAAGGAGTGATGCCTTAACGTCCATCTGTTCGAGTGAGTTTGTAAGTCTGATGAATTCTGATGTGTCACCATAGAAGATAACGTCAGAAACGTTTTCACCACTTCTTGAACGCTGGAACTGGAACATTCTGTAGAGGTTTTCAGTTACAGCCTGGAATACGTAGTCGCTCTTGTCATCGTAGTCATCGGGTGAGATTGATGCGAAACGTGAGAATGAGAGCTGACCGTGTTCAAAAACATTGATGTTGATGAAGTTGGGGTCGATCTGAACGAGGAAGAGAGGCATCTTTGTAGATACGTTTCCGTCAGAAAGAAGAACTCTTGAAATACAGTTACAAGAAACTGAAACTGATTTGAGCTGGATGTTGAGCATTGAGAATACTCTTCTGTAACATTCAACAACGTTCTTGGGAACTGCGTTTGCGAGAACCTTTGTCATTGTCTTGCCGTCTTTTTCAACATCGCCGATAACTGTATAAGCGATTGACTGTTCGTCGTTAACTGTTACGTTTCTCTGCATTTCGAGCTGAACTGCAGTTTTGAGCTTTGTTGCCTTATCCTTGGGGATATAGAGTTCTCTGAACACGATAAGGTTTGATGAAATACTGATAACAGCATCCTTATCCTTGATGTTTCTCTGCTTAAGGCCTGAGTTGATGATTGTTGCCATCTGAGCTATATCCTTGATATAACCGTTTGAAATGAGACCTTCTTCAATTTTGATGTCAGTTGATGACTGGATCTTGATCTTTCCGCCGCCTGACTCTGTACCTTTGATTACCCTGATATTTCTATCCGTAATATCGAATGAAAGCACTTTTTACCACCTCTGAAAAATTTAGATTTTTGATTATTTAACGCATGATATGCGGGAAAACGAAATCTTATTTCGCTTATGCAATGTTTTCGTATGATGAATACATCGCGGGAAGAATAGCCGCCATAACGAAACCTACCATAAGACCCATGAAGATGATGATAACAGGTTCGATAAATGTTGCGAGTTTCTGAAGAGCTGTATCTGCTTCGTCTTCATAGTAGTCGGCTGTTTTAGCGAGAATGTCGTCAAGAGAACCTGATTCTTCACCGACAAATACCATTGAACAGAACATTGATTCAAAAATCTGTGTTCTCTGGAGTGAAAGTGAGAGGGGTTCACCCTGCTTAACTTCTTCGATAAGGGTTGCGAAAAGCTTATCAATGTATGTGTTGTTAAGGATTGCTGATGATCTTTCGAGACATTCTACCATAGGGATACCACTTGAGTAGAGTGATGAAAGTGTTCTTGCGAAACGACCTGTGTAAATCTGAACTACGAGCTTTCCTACTGCGGGACACTTGATAATGAACTTATCCCAGCCTTCCTGAACGGCGGGCTGTGTAAACGCATACTTAACGGCAGCTATAATGGCTATAACGCCTATTAGCACGAAATACCAGTACTTTTTCGTTCCGTTTACTATGTTGATAAGTATCTGTGTGAGTTTCGGGAGTTCTGAGTCACCGAACATTTCAACGAACATCGGGAGTACGAATACTACGAGAACTACACCGATTACAAGAACGAGAACAAGAAGGATGATAGGATATGTAAGTGAACCCTTGATCTTGTTGTTCATTCTGTTTTCTTTTGCGTAATGGTCTGACATTCGCTGCATAACGGTATCGAGTGAACCTGATGATTCACCGGCACTTACCATTGAAATAAGGAATGAGGGGAATGAACCTCTCTGCATTCTTAAAGCATCTGAGAATGACTGACCTTTCTGAACTTCTTCGTAAACTTCAAGCCAAACCTGCTTTGCGTCTGCTTTTTCCTGTTCGTGATAAACGATGTCGAGCGCCTTAACGAGAGAAAGACCGGCTGACATCATCGCACTGAGCTGACGACAAGCAAATGCAAGTTCTGCTGTGTTGAACTTTTTGATTGTCTTTGCTTCTGAACTGTCGACTTCCTTGTAGTTTATTACAAACAAGCCTCTTTCCTGCATACGCTCAAGAAAGCCATTGTAATCTTCACAGTTAGTACTGCCCTTTATCTGATTACCCTGCGCGTCCTTGGCGGTGTACATATAAGTTTTCATCTAATGAATTGCACCTCCATATATGTGTATATAACGCCTGAAATTTACAGACACTTATACATTTTAAATAATTATATCATTTTTTGGCATATGTTACAATAAGACAAAACTAACAAATATTTTGTAATTATTAATAAATGGTGACTAAAAATACTGCTTTTTGCACAATATTTTCGTGATTTTCGGTGCATTTTAACAATTTGTTCATATTTGTGTAACCCTGTCTTACCATTTTACATACCCAAAATCCTGTTTGCTTCTATAAGTTCCTGCTTGATATTTTCGCTGACCTGAGAAGGAACAAACATAGGCAATGCGAAGTAGTTACCCTGCATATAGTCAACGCCGAATTCAACGAGTTTAAGCATTTCGCCGTGTGTCTGAACGCCTTCGGCGAGAATCTTTATATTCTGACGTTTAGCATATGAAATGAGGTTCAAGATAAGTTCCTGCTTGTTTTCGTCGGTATCTACGCCTCTTACCATATTCATATCTATCTTTACAAGGTCGGGATTAAGAAGGATAAGTGAGTAATCGCCGTTGTAACCTGTTCCGAAGTCGTCGAGCGCGATAATACCGCCCCAGCCTCTTACATACTCACTCTTCTTTCTTGCAAAGCCTTCATCGAGTTCATCGGATTCGAGAACTTCCATAACGATATTCGGGAGATATTCTTTATATCTCTGTTCGTAATCGTTAAAGTCTTCGTCGGTAAGAATCTGGCTTGAGAACGAGTTGAGGAAGAGTTTTGCATCAGGCGAGATATTTCCGCTTTCAATCTGATTGATATAAGCCTGCATACTCTTATGCCAGGTAAGTTTTTCAATCTGATACATCTTAGCCTGCTGTCTTGCAACTCTTATTACATCAAGCGGAGTTTTAAGTGTATCGCCCTGAGGACGCATAAGTGCTTCGTAAGCGAAGATTTCGCCGTTCTTAGCGTCAACGATAGGCTGTAATGCATAGCGGACAAGTTCGCTTTCGATAATTTTATTGAGCTCTTCCTTACCGCTGAGAAGGATAGCGTCCTTATGATATTTTTCGCCGTCGAATTCGCATATATCACCCTTGACGCTGTGTTTAACGGTATACATAGCAAAATCGGCATATCTGAGGAGTTCTTCAAAATCCTTAGAGTCATCGGGATACCACGCGATACCCGCAGACGCACGGAGTTTTATCTTCGAACCATCGGGCATTTCGATTTCGGTTGCGTTGAAGACCTTTTTGATCCTCATTATGATATTCCGGATTTCTTCCTTTGTATCATAACCACTGAGGAATACATAGAATTCGTCACCCGACATTCTCGCAACAATTCCGCCCCATTTTTCAGCGGACGAGAGAATTTCAGCTGATTTTCTGATGTATTCGTCGCCATAATCGTGTCCGTAGGTGTCGTTTATGTATTTGAGGTTGTCAAGGTCCATCATCATAACGCAGGCAACGCGAAGATCGACTGTTTCTGAAAGGAAAAGACCTGAAACCTCTCTCTTGAACGCTCTTCTGTTGTAGATACCTGTCAGAAGGTCATAGTCACGTTCAAATTCGAGTTTACGTTTTTCCTGAACATCTTTTGTAACGTCTTCGGCAACACCCAGAGTTCTCGTTCCGAGTTCTGTTACTGTAAACTTTACGAAACGGATATTTCCGTAATCATCTTCGATACGATACCACGATTCGTTACCCGATGTTTCATAGGGTATCATCTCTTCTATCTTTCTTGAGAGGAATTCTTTTCCTACATAACCGTCGATGTATGTAAGTGTATTCCATCCCATAAGGTTATAGAAGCCCTCTGTACAGTATGCAAGGTCTGATGTGTCGTCGTATTCGAAAGCACCGATTGAAATATCGAGAACGTTAAGAATCTGGGAAAGTTTTGTTGTCGAACTTACAATTCTTTCACTGAGGCTCTTTATCGAGGCTGTAAGCATATCGATTTCTCTGATATTTGTCTTTTCAAACCACACGTTTCTTGTTGTATCGAGGTTATTAACTTCGCGAACGACTTTTGTCATAGGCTGAGTAACAAGTCTCGCAACAATAAGAACGCCTAAAAGACCGAAAAGAACCGAAACAACAACGGCATAGGCAGCTGTTGTCATAAGAGAGTCGGAAAATCCGAAAAGCGTTCCCTCGTCAACAACGCTTATAATATACCACCTGTCTGTCGCAAAAGCTGAGTTATTGGGATAAAGCTGAACCTGCTTTACAGAACCGTAGATTTTTTCGTCTTCATCTTCGGTCTGCATAATACGGTAGACATCGTTATGAACTTCCTGTCCGCCGAGATTGAGTATTCCCGTCTTTGCATAGTGCTTCTGAAATCTTTCGTGGCTGCTTGAAGCAATTCTGTAATCTCTTATAGAAATTTCATCATTGTTCTGTGCTAAAAGATAAACAACATTGTCTATTGAGGATTCGCTGTCGATCTGTAAAATCGAACGGATATAATATCTCTCTATAAATTCTATTCCGATGACTCCGTAAACAGTACCGTCCGCCGCAACGAGAGGTTCTGTATATGTCATAGATTCGATTATGTAGTTTTCTATCAGAAAAGGCATACTCCAGTATCCGCAGTCTTTTCCGTCTCCCCTCATAGCCGCCTCTAAAGGTTCGAAGAAGAACTTTGCTTCTTCGGCGTCTTTATCGTTGAAGGTGAAGTGGTCGGAGAAAAAGTAGGAATTCTGCTTTTTAGCTCCCGTTAATTCAACCATTTCTTCCGTTCCCTTAACAATCTGAAGGCTGTTTCCTCCGTTAAGGTCGCGTCCTTTGAGATAAAGCGATGTATATTCACCTGTATCCTCTCCGTTATTGAGGATAACAAAAGCGCCCTCTATGGGATTTTCCATAACAACCGACGAAAGCTCTGAGCTTATATCCATAAGGATTTCGTTTCCGAGTTCCCTATCCGTTCTGATTTCATATGCCTCTCTTCCCATTGTGAGAAGCTTTGAGCTTACAACGCTGTTTATGGTAGGCGTTGAATTTGTAACTATCTTTCGTTTTTCAACAAGTTCTTTCGTTATACGATTTGAATGAAGTGTTGTTTTTTCGTTAAGTATCTGATATGAACTATCATAAACATAATCAAGTGCACCACTCGCAAGCATAACGAGCATAAACACAAGAACCTGAGTAAGAATAATCACCATTATAGGCACCATAAGTCTTACAAGAATAGAATGTTCTCTTCTTCTGAAAAGGTTTACTATCCGGTCTTTCGCGTTAGAAAGAAAGTTACCCATAACGATGACACACCTCTTTTCTCTGTAAAATGGGCATAGCTTGCCCCTAACATTTCTATTATACATTAAAAAAAGGGCATTGTCTATATTTTACATAGCAAAACGCCCTATTCTGTGGATAGATGTTTTTGTTAAAAATTTGTTTAAAATAAACAAAGGGCAGGGACTCTGTAACGAGTTCCTGCCCGAAAAATCTTACTTTATGGGTGATACATTCTTATCTTTAAGAACAACGTCGTGTGCGCCACCTTCTGTGATACTTGTAGCAGAAACAAGTGTGAGTTTTGCCTTCTGCTGAAGTTCGGGAATTGTGAGTGCGCCACAGTTACACATTGTTGATTTAACCTTGCTGAGTGTAAGACCAACGTTATCCTTGAGGCTTCCTGCGTAAGGAACATAAGAGTCAACGCCTTCTTCGAATGAAAGCTTCTTAGCACCGCCGAGGTCGTATCTCTGCCAGTTTCTTGCTCTGTTAGAGCCTTCGCCCCAGTATTCCTTCATATATGTTCCGTTAACGTTTACCTTGTTTGTGGGTGATTCGTCGAAACGAGAGAAATATCTTCCGAGCATAACGAAATCAGAACCCATAGCAAGTGCGAGAGTGATGTGGTGGTCATAAACGATACCGCCGTCTGAACAGATAGGAACATAAATTCCTGTTTCTTCATAGTATTCATCTCTTGCCTTTGCAACTTCGATAACTGCTGTTGCCTGTCCTCTTCCGATACCCTTTGTTTCTCTTGTGATACAGATAGAGCCACCGCCGATACCGATCTTTACAAAGTCAGCACCGCATTCAGCGAGGAAACGGAAACCTTCTCTGTCAACAACGTTACCTGCACCGATTTTTACTGTATCGCCGTATTTTTCTCTTGTCCACTGAAGAACTCTCTTCTGCCATTCTGAATAGCCTTCTGAAGAGTCGATACAGAGAATATCAACGCCTGCTTCAATAAGAGCGGGAATTCTTTCTTCGTAGTCACGTGTGTTGATACCTGCGCCTACTACATATCTCTTCTGATCATCGAGAAGTTCATTGGGGTTTGCCTTATGTTCTGCATAGTCTTTTCTGAATACCCAGTACATAAGTTTGCCTTCGTCGTCTATAATGGGAAGTGAGTTGAGCTTGTTATCCCAGATGATATCGTTAGCCTGTGAAAGAGTTGTTTCCTTGGGTGCTGAAACGATTTTTTCAATGGGAGTCATAAACTCGCTTACCTTTGTGTCTGTTGACATTCTGCTTACTCTGTAATCTCTGCTTGTAACGATACCAACGAGCTTGCCGTTTGCTGTTCCGTCGGTAGTAACCGCAACTGTTGAGTGACCTGTTTTTTCCTTGAGGTCTAAAATATCCTGTAAAGTAGCATCGGGAGCGATATTTGAATCAGAAGGAACAAAACCTGCTTTATAGTTCTTTGCTCTTGCTACCATAGC
>JAGAJQ010000290.1 GCA_017828955.1 Oscillospiraceae bacterium | reverse complement strand
ATCGTCTATATCAACTATTTCATTATACGGAACATCGATATATCTCATATCAAGCATTGTTATTTCTGAATAATGCTGACTGAGAAACGGAACATATGAATTAGCATAAGAATCCTTAATAACAAGAAGCTTATTCTCGTTATAGGAATTTGTTTTTATATTTACAACAGGCTGATTCTGCCCTCCGAAAACAGAATATTTATCTTTTGTTTCTAAAAAATCTCTGAAATAATACGACTCATAATTCTCTGTTCCCTTTCCTGTATAAACATCAACAGAGGTTATATCAACTCCTGATACAGGATAATAGATATCAATCATGTCCGACTTTATTCCATCATATAAAGTCGTGGAATATAATGTTCCCTTAAACTCTGAAGAAGCGTGCTCTATATTATAATTATCCCAAGAAATAGGAGTAAATCCCATATCATAGATTGTTGTTGAATATACATAATAAGCACCTAGGGTAGTCCAGTGATGATCCGTTCTATAATATATATAATCTTCTTTATGTGAATTAAGAGTAGCATAAGCATCAAGCGTTATAATATTTTCTCCCGATAATTCAGAATAAATTTTATCTATTTCTTCTTTTTGATTGATATTAGGATTGGAAGAAGAATAAATTTCAGCAGATGTCGGAACTATCATAACATATGTTTTAAGACCTGTAGTTTCGCTAAAATTATTTATTGCAGAAATACTTTTGGATATAGTTTTATAATCAGGAGAATCAAGTTTTTCAACCATTCTTTCTCCATCTATATAAACGCCATTTATTTCTCGTCTTCCAGATAAAAGTTCCATTTGAGTTTTAGCTTTTATCCACTCCGTTCTGCCTACAAAGTGATCAGCGAAATAACTTTCTGAATCTTTCATAAAGCTGCGGTCTAGGACAGAAGAAAAACTGAATTTAGGCACATCCGAAAGAACTCTGTTTTCTATCTCAGAAAATTCTTTTTTAGGAAGAATTATGGTTATGATAGGAAGAATTGTAATAACTCCAAAAAACAAAAAGAAACTAAACATTTTAGGGAGATTTCTTTTTATTTTTTCTTTAATTTCAATTTTCATAAAAATAAATCTCCTTTCTAAAATCTGAAATAAAGAAATGGGTTATATGTTGCATTTACAAGGAATGATGTGCAGACCAGCATAAGAACTACCTGAATAAAAGGTGCAGACCATTCAACAAGTGAATTATTCTTTGACCTAATTTTCGAAAGAATTTTTCCGAATAAATCTGTGGAACCGAAAATACACAATGCAAAAATCAACATATTTGTTACAATGAAATATTTTGCATTTCCGTCAATAATTATTCCATTTCCGCCAAACATCGCTTTTAAATAGCTGAAACACGCTGGCAAATCTGTTGTATCAAAAAGAACCCATCCAAATACAACAAGAACAAAGGTATATAGTGTACTTACAAACGCAGGAAGTTTTTCAAGTATTTTCCCAAATCCTATTCTTTCAATTATGATTATTACGCCAAAATACATTCCCCATATAACAAAGTTCCAACTGGAACCGTGCCACAATCCTGTTAATGCCCATACAATGATGAGATTAATAAGTGTTCTGTGAAATCCTTTTCTATTTCCACCAAGAGAAATATAAACATATGATTTAAACCAGTTTCCGAGAGTCATATGCCACCTTCTCCAGAATTCAGAGACACTCTTTGACATATAGGGATGATCAAAGTTCTGAGGGAAATTAAATCCAAGTATTTTCCCAAGACCAACTGCCATATCAGAATATCCCGAAAAATCAAAATAAATCTGGAATGTAAAAGCAAGAATTCCAAGCCAAGCAGTCACAACAGATATTTCGCTGTAATCCATAGCTTTTACGCTTGTCCACAACATTCCGATATTATTCGCAAGGAGAACCTTTTTAGAAAGCCCTTTTACAAATATAGCTATTCCATCGGCACCCATACTTACATTTATTTTTCTTGTATCAATCTCTTTTTGAACATCTTCATATCTTACAATAGGACCCGCAACGATCTGCGGAAAAAGCGAAACATATGAAGAAAAATTTATAAAGCTCTTCTGAACTTTGATATTTCTTCTATAAAGATCTATTGTATATGACATACTCTGGAATGTAAAAAAAGAAATTCCTATCGGCAAATCTACCCTTTGTTCATTAAGTCCAAGATCAAATACACTATTCAACGATTTGTTAAGCCTTACAACAGGATTTAATATCTCAAGATTAAAAAGAGCATTTACACTATCTATTATAAAATCGCTGTATTTGAAAATCGCCAATAGTCCTACGTTCATAACAACTGAAACAATAAGACAAATTGTTCTTTTCTTTTGATTATCGTCAAATTTATGCATAAATATGCCGGCAGTATAATCGATAACCGTTGATAAAAGCATTATAAGAACACAAATAGGCTCTCCCCAGGCATAAAACAAAATCCCAGAAATAAATATAATCAGATTTTTTATTTTCATAGGAGATATAAAATATAAAATCAGAACAATAGGAAGAAACAAATATATAAAAGTCAAACTGGAAAAAACCATTTTATTCTCCCCTTTCAAAATTAATTTCTGATATTATTTTCTTATATTCATCAAATGTAAACATAGAATTCAGAATATCCAGAATTCCAGAAACAGATAAAAGTTCAGGCAATTCAAGATATTTAAGCAACTGTTTTCTTTTCAGAGATGAATTTTCTCCACCCGAAAAACCATCTTCATATAAATCCATACGAGTAATTTTCTTTTGCTGATCATCTCTTTCAGAAAATACAACTCCCGCTTTTTTAAAAGCATCAATAATTATCTTGCTATCCATTCCCTCAACGCCGAGTTTTCCTTCTTTTGAAGCTTTTTCCTTACGACGTTCCTTGCCAAAAATATCTGGAATATAAACATTAACTATATTTCCTTTTACAGAACCCTTGAGATAATTTCTTATTTTAAATCCTGCCGAATCTGAATCAGTCAGAATAATCACGCCTGTTTTTTCTGCATAAGCTCTTATTAAAGACATTTTTTCTTTATCTTTAAAAATAGAAAAACCATTTGTGACAATTATCACTGCGTCTACAACAGAACTCAATTTAATTTTATCATATTTTCCTTCAACAATAATAGCCTGTTGAATATGTATCAAAATATTCTCAATCCTTTTCAGAAACCATCTGAACAATGGCTTTTTCTAATAATATTCTTCCGTCGGTTTTAGAAGATTTCAAAGCAGAATCAGTATCCGCCAGAATTTTTATACACTTACGGAGATGCTTTATATTTATCTTCCTGCAATCTCTAAAAGCGTAATCAACTGCAAATTTTCTATTTGCTTTATACGAAAAATCGGTAACAACATCTGCTGGATAAATTCCTCTAACCACTGCAAGAGATGCTCGGTATAAATCCATAAAAGACATAGAAATTGCTGAAAGAACAGCTATAGGCTCAGCTCTTTGATAAAAAAGTTCATCAAGGAGTAACAATGCTTTCTTTTTGTTAAAACTTACTACTGCTTTAGAAAGATCAAAAGCACTACTGTTAACCTGCCTTGAAACAAGGGAGTCTATATCGTCTTTAGTGATTTCTCTTCCCTTAGCATAAGATGTCAACTTATCTATTTCGCCCGATATAAGCATATTATCCGAAAGGCATAATTCTGCAATATACGCTGCATTGGTCGAAGAAATCGAAGAACCCTTTTTCTCAATAGAAGCGACGATCTGCTTTGAAAGCTCAAGTGGAGTTTTTATCGCAAATTCACATACATCTCCGGTTTTAGCGATACAATCCACTATTTTTTTGTTTTTTGCAGTAAGCGATTTTTTTCCGCCACATACATCTATTGCGGTATTATAAAAAATAACAACAGTAGTTTCAGGAATATCTTTTAATATTTTCAGTAAAAAATTAAGATCATCAGTAGCCAAATCCTCTGCATTAAGGTCATTTACGGTAACGCATAAATATTGCGCAAACATCGGTAAAGCCT
>JAGAJQ010000036.1 GCA_017828955.1 Oscillospiraceae bacterium | reverse complement strand
TTATTAAAATTATTGAAGGCAGAATAGAATTTCCTCTAGAACCCATATAAATAGCTTCTGCAGACACTGTAATGCTTATGAACTTTACAGAGATTTTCGATATAATTGCCGATAAAAAAGCGATTATCACTCTTGAAACGAAAAAATATTTAAAAGAAAATCTGTTTCCGGTTATTGCTTTTATCTGCATTATTACAGATATTCCGCCAAACGAGAATAAAGCGGTTACAATCGGCAAAAAGTTGAACATATCTTTTTTAAATTCAGTAAGCGTTGTTATTTCAATTAAGGAATTTATTATAACAGAAATATTTTCATCAATGATGATTTTTGAAAATAAAATTTTTGTAAGAACGATTATTACTGAAGAAAAAATAATCATAATACAAATCTTAAAAAGAGAAATGGCAGTTGTTTCTACTGCTGAAATAAGAGTTTCGGAAGAAATTTTGATTTTTTCTTCTGTTTTTATGGTGTTTTCTGTTTTTCTGAAAATTCCCGAAAATATTGAAAATAAAATAGTGGAAACAGCTATTGAAATATATATTATAATTCCGGCTTTTTTTGATGAGTAAAGTATAGGGCTTGAAATTCCCATAACAAATGCAGGACTGGGCATATAGCAGAAAGATAACATTTTTTCAGCTTCTTCTTTGGATATTTCGTTTTTGTCATAAAGTTCGGATAAATTTTTTGCACCAATAGGATATCCACCTGTAAAACTCATCAGAAATACAGAAAACAGATTTTCGTTTATATGTAATATACGTTTTGAAATAAATCTGAAAGGTCTGCTGAAATATCTGTGCAGACCGCTTTTTATTATTACCGATGAAATTACCATAAATGCAAACAACGAAGGAATTACTACTTTAAAGCATCTTTCAAGTGAATTTATGATGGCAGATGAGATTTTTTCGTAATATATAAGAGTAAGAACTGTAAAACCTGAAAGCAAAACAGATAAAACTATATTTTTAAAACCTTTCATATCATTTCTCCCGATAAAGTATATAAAAGCATAAGTTATAATATATATTTATATACGGGAGATGAGCTTGCTATGAATAAAGAAAACAAATTAAAATCTTATTTAAGAAAAAAATTTTATCTTGATACAACTGTTTCTATAAATGATAACAGAGAAGTTATAGTTGAAAACTGTAATAAAATACTTGAATATAACGATATATTTTTAAAAATATCAACTTCAACCGTAACTTTTCAGATATGGGGAAAGAACTTAACAATAAAAAATTATGAAGATAAAGGACTTATAATCGAAGGTGTTATATCGAGTGTTGAATTTTTATAGAGGTGTTGTGATTTGTTAAGAACTTTAAGAGGAATTATAAAACTTGAAATTTCGGGATCAGGTTATGAGAAATTGCTTAATGATATGAATGAAGGTTCAATACCTTGTTTCAATGTAAGAGTAGAAAATGAAAAACTTTATATCGAAATATATAAAAATCATTTTTCAAAGGTCGAAAATATCTGCGAAAAACATAACCTTAGGATAAATATATTATCCAGAAAAGGCATTATATTTAAGATACTCAAATATGGCAAAAGATACGGAATTATACCAGGTATAATTTTGTTTGTGATTATATCCTTTTTTCTTTCTAATATAGTTCTTAAGATAGATATAAATGGGAATGAAAATGTTTCTGACGAACAAATTATTGATTTTTTAAAAAGAAATAATATTGATTACTGGTCTTTTATTCCTAAAATAGATTTGGATAATATAGGAAGAAAGCTTTACATAGAATTCAATGAAATTTCCTGGGCAACAGTAAGAAATTCAGGCGGAATACTTATAGTTGATGTCCGCGAAGGAACGGATAAACCTAATATGGTTCCCATAAATCAGAAATGTAATGTTATATCAGATAAAAACGCTCAGATTGTAAAGATAAAAGTCTATAGCGGAACTTCTGCTGTAACCGTAGGTGATGGAGTCGCTAAGGGAGATGTTCTTATAAGTGGTATAGTTACTGATAAATTCGGAAAATCCCAAGCAGTAAGGGCAGAAGGGGAAATAATTGCGAGATATACAGAAGAAGTATGTTTTTATCAACCACTTGAATCAGTGTCATTAAACGAATGTGGTAAAATAGAAAATAAATCTCTTTCTTTATGGGGAAAGAATTTTTATCAAAGAAACAATATTCCTGAAGATAAAATGGTTAAAACAGAAACCCGAATAAGTAATTTTTCTGTTTTTGGAATAAAACTTCCTATAGGTATATCAAACGATACTTATTATTTATACGAATACAAAAAAGTAAAAGATACTCCTATCTCTGCAGAAGAAAAATGTATTGAAAAAATCAAAGATTATGAAGAAATATTCTATTCAGATAAAATAATATACGATAAAGAAATCGTTAAAGAAAATGATAGTAAAGGTGTAAAAATCAGAGTTATATATACAATAGATAGTAAAATAGGCGTAAAACAAAATATAATCGTCTGATTTTTTTAAAAAAATACTGTTCAAGTAAAAAATAATATGGTATAATTAACTATATATGTGATGTTGAAAGGGTGAACCGATGTCTGAAAAAATAATAAAGATTGAAGATACGGGAGAAATGCATTCTCTTTTAGGAGATTTTGATGAAAATATAAATCTTATACAAAAGCATTATAAAGTCAATATTTTAAGCCGTGGTGAAGACCTTAAAATAATGGGTAACGATGCAGATGTTTCACTTGCTTTTGCTTGTATAGATGTTTTACTCAGC